>JBBQAD010000011.1:0-17048 GCA_038315885.1 Fibrobacteria bacterium
TCTCTATCTTTACTTAATGCCTCAAGACCACTTTGGATAACCGCTTCCTTGCCCTTAGCTTCTTGTTGGGTTCGTAGAATTTTCTGCAAGCTTTCATCACATTCCCTTAACGAGGATTCTAGCGACTTTACTTGCAGTGACAATTCATCTCGCTTATGCAAACTTTCCTTTAGTTGAATGCGCATGTGCTCCAACTTCTGCGAAGTCTGTTCAAAGTCTGCCTTTCGGCGCAATAAACCTTCACTACTATCCGATGTTGAGCCACCACTTACCAAACCACTGGAATGATGGAATTGGCCATTATCCAGAATCAGCCAAAGGTCGGTATATTGCTCCAGGTGAAAAATTTTCTCCGCATTTTCAAAGCTATCAACCCTCGCATAATGTCCCAAAAGATGCGTGAGCAAAGGACTCAAGGCTTGGGGGGCATTTACCTTGTCAAGAACCCAATAGCGAAAACCGCTCAGCCCCTCCAATTCAGGTCTGGCAGATTTCACAGTATTAACAAACTGGGTTTGCTGTATTTCACCTGTATGCCTTGATGTAAACAGTGATGCTTCACCCTGTTTCTCGTGGGCTAGATTATTTAACAGGTTGTAATTAGAAGATTGATCATCGGTCCAGAGAATCTGTAATGATGCCCCCAGGCAGCGCTCTACCGTGGATATGTCGTCGTCGTCAACCTTGATCTGATCGGCTAAAATCCCCCTTACCCTGTCGCTGTGATTCTGTAACAGATGACGAGTTCCCTTTTGGACGCCTTCCAAACCCTGCTGTAGTTTTTCCAGAAGTTGATAGCGGGTTTCTAAGGCCACAACGTGGGTTTCAGAATCCCGACTGAGTTCAGTTACAGTGGAGAGTTGCACTCTCAAATTTTCAAGTCTGTCTCTAAGTTGATTTCGCTGCGATTCTAATTCGTGAACTTGCTCAGAATAATCAGCACCGAGCTGATCGAGTTTTTCTTTCTCGCTTAAAAATTCACTTTCGCGCTGAAGCACCGAGTCTTGGCGCTCAAGAACTTCGTCGCGGGAATTTTGCAAGTGCGATAATTCACTGCGCATAACCTGCATTCGGTTGCGAAGCCCGGATAGGTTTTCCAAATGCCGGACCCGGTCTTCATTTAATTCATCAGTCTGACGACGGCTTTCTTCGGAAGAAAAACGGTGACCCTGTAACACTTCGCCTTGATGTGTCGCTAGAGCATTCAGTCTTAATCGTTCTTCTTCCAATTGCCGAATCTCTTCACGGGCGTTAGTTTTCTGTAACTCAATTCCGGCGATTCGCTCCGCGGTGAGTTTCACTTCTTTTTCAGAGTTCGCCAGGGAAACTTCCCAATGTTTAATTCTGTCCAAGGCCCTTTGACCCTGGCTCTCTTCTACGATGATTTCATTTTGAATGTTTTGCACGCTCTGATTCAGGCGGTGCAGATCGTTTTCCTCATTAACAATCATCAGTTTGCGCTCTTCGAGCTGCGCTTCCAACGTGGAAATTTTACTTTGCGAACCATTTAGCTGCCCTGACAGGTCATCCAGCTCGTTGCGATGCTGTTCAAATTTCTTTTGGGCCCTCAAGTAGGAATCATATTGATAACTCAGTTCCAGTGATACATAAGCATCGTGTAACTCTTTCCACTTTTCCGCTTTTTTCGCCTGCCTTTCAAACATGGCTACATTTTGACGGACATGGCGCAAGTTATCCTCAACCCGAGCAAGGTCAGCGGCTGTTTTCTCTAATTGACGAAGTGCTTCTTTTCGCTGTTGCTTGTATTTGCTGATTCCTGCTGCCTCTTCAAACATATTTCGACGTTCTTCTGGCTTGTCGCTGAGAATACTGTCGATCATTTTTGCTTCGATCAATGAATAAGAGGCCGCTCCCATTCCGGTATCAAAAAAAAGATTTTGAATGTCTTTTAGCCTACAGGGCTGATTGTTGAGCAGGTACTCACTGTCCCCGTTTCGATATGCTCGGCGAGTAATCATAATCTGAGAGTATTCGGAGGGTAAGACTCCCTTATCATTATTGATTACCAAGGCTACCTCAGCCATGCTCATGGGAGGTTTATCCGTTGTGCCTGAAAAAATGACGTCTTCCATTCGGGTTGAGCGCAGGGCTCTCGCCCTCTGTTCTCCCAGAACCCATCGTATGGCATCGATAATATTGGACTTACCACAGCCATTGGGTCCTACAACCGCAGTAATTCCATCGCCGGGAAAATTCACTTCGATCTTATTTGCGAAGGATTTGAAGCCAAAAATTCTCAGCTTGGAGAGATACATCAACCCGCCTATTAACTGTGCATACTGCACTGTTCTCTGTGGAAATTGCGATGGAGTCTTGCTGAAATCAACACCCACTCTTGACCCACATTTGCAGATCCACAAGCTAATGAAAATACCATATCTAGTAGGGCCAGTCAAACACCGAGCGAAGGGAATGTGGTGAGTCAGTGCTCGGGGCCGAGTTCTTTCCCATTGCTTTTTTTTCAAAATTGATGCTAGCCAATGACTTAATTTTAAAATTAGGTTTAGGAAAATTGCCTATTAGTAATCTCAAGAATAAGTCCTTCGACAAAGTTCGAACGAGACCCAGTTAGACAAGGAAATTGGTTAAAAGCCTAAAAAGTGGCGAGGAACACTTAAAGCAGACTAACCTGCAGAGCTCAAAACAACAAGCGCTGCTCGAAAGAAAGGTCATCCTTTTGCTGCTGTTTGCTCTTATTTGTTGATAAAATGGAATCATTATGTTCCTGCTTCCCCAACAATTTCATCATTTGCTACCGCTGATTAAGGGAAAGCTAAGTAGATGGCTTTCTGAGCCTTTTACCCTTTGCTTAGTATTGGCTGCTTTCCTCTTTTTGTTGGTGATTTCTGGAATAATTTGGGTTCATTTTGGAGCGAGCTATCTGGCCCTAATTTTAAGTTTGCTGGGTCTGGCAGGAACTTTAAGACTTGAAAAGCATTTTCCAAAGCAAGAAATCTCTAAAGAATCCGTTCGTCATTGGGCAAGAGCTCTTTTTGCGTTGGGAATTTTTACCCTGGCGTTCTTACGCTTTGATCCCGTCTTTAGCCGGGCCTTTCACCCACCACAACAACGCTTTTCCCTTGCAATAATTAAACAAGCCGAAACACCCTTATTTAATTTATCAAAAGATAAAGTTCTGCGCACTGTTCCCTATGGGGCCCGATTACAAGTTGTTGATGAACATCCTCAGAGTGTTTTGATTCACTATCCCGACCAAAGTGAACAATGGCTTGCCTTACATAAGAAGCCATCTAAAAGTCGAGGGCAATATTGGGTTCAAAGAGATAATGTTCAATTGGAGTATCATTATCTGCGTTACTCTTTCGCTCAGGAACGAGTTTTGAGTTGGATGGGAATGCTTCTCTTTCTAATTGGAGTAGCCTCCTATATCTATTCGTACATACCGCGTTCCAATCCTGAAGCCGATCTTTTTTACCCTATAAGAGGGCAAAATGGCAAGAGGGATCTACCCCTTGCAAAAAAATCGAAAAAAGGTGGATTTATCCACTCCGGCTATGTTGAATTAAAATTGAGAAGTCAATCTGAAGTGCCTTCCGTTCCAAAGCGTCCGAATATCAATGACATTCCCAGCCCTAGCTCTAGCACCAGTGCTAGTTTTACTCGTTCCAAACAGGCTTCAAGCTCAAGTTCTAGCTATTTAAATGTTGGAGCATCCTCAAGCTCTTTTGACACCCAAGGACGAAAGCGCTACTCAGATACAGGCTCGGGATTATTTGCACCTGATCCGGCCCCCTTACAGGAAGAACCCTCTGTCGAATTTTTTCTCAATCAAAATTCTCAATCAGCTCCTGGATTTCAGCAGCAATCTGAATCAGCAAACGGTTACCAAGGCCAAGAACTTCAAAATACCCAAAATCCTGAAATTCAATCAACCCAAAGTACCAATCCCGCGATTAACAAATTCCGGGCTGAGGCGACCTCAATATTGGAACTGTTACTGAGTCCGACCCTTAGCAATCTCGATGGTCTAATCGATGAATGCGAAAGACGTCTGCCCTTATTGATCAATAATGCCCGCAATGATGGTATTTCAGCGGCCGAGTCTCCTGAAGTACAACAAATCCAGGCCTTGATACTTTATAACCGAGGCTTGAACTATTCCGTCACAGCGCGCTGGGGCAGTGCGGTAACTTTATTTCAGCGGGTTGTCGATTTGTATTCAAGCATCCCGGCACTTGGAAAAGTCACCAGTTACGCCGCCTTTGAAGGTGCTAGAGCTTGCTTTCAATTATCAGCACCGGATTGGGACCAGGCGTTAAAATTCTTTGCCTCCTGTGATCCCAGTAACCTGGATGAAAGCCGGCAACCCTACTATTACAGTTTTTTAGGCGAGGTATATTACAAAAAATCCGATTGGGTCAAAGCCGAAGAATGCTTCCATTATTTTTCGACATTGAATAAGTCGGGTACGGAGATGATTATGATTCAGCGGGCCAAATGCCTACGCAATATGGGCCGCTATGATGAAGCGCATATTCTTTTGCTTGATTCACGCCTGCACGAAAGAAGTGAATTTCCCAAGTTACAGTCAGAGTTACACTATATTCTGGCTGATATTCTGACCATTCAGAATAACATACAGCAGGCTATTCAAGCTTACGAGAAAGTGCTTTCCATTGATCCAGAATTTAAAGATGTGGCCGAACGAATTCGTAAACTCAAAAAAATTCAAGAAAAAAATATTGACCTCGATGCGCATGCCAATGCCGAACTCCTTGGCCCTACCCTATCTAGCTCTTTTGAACGAATTAGCTGCCCAAAGTGCCAGTCGCATGTTTCCTCCCTCATGATCAATTGCCCCTTTTGTGGAGCCAGCTTGGAAACGGGCATACCTCCTAGAACACGGTAAAAAATCTAGAATCCTTGCAAGTCTATAGGGCTTCAGTTCAGTTCAGTTCTAAGTAATACAAACCTTCTTTACCTTCCAGGGATAATTGATATGATTCACCAATTTCCAACTTGGTAGAAATCGAAATAGTATCAGATCCTACTTTTAATGCCAGCTTAATCGGTCCAAATATGGAAAGGTTGCGATTTTTCGAACTGCTGCCAGGAGCCAGCGAATCTTCAGTAATTGTCCAAGCCCGAGATCGTGAACTATCGAGTGGAATTAAATAAAAACCGGTTACCCAACTATCAGAATTGTTAAGCACCAACAAGCGACTTTGATTTTCTTGAACATAATGCAAGACACAAGATGGCAGCAGCCACCATGCAATAACCAGGAAACATATATTAAAATCGATTTTTCTAATCATTCGACAAGTACCGGGCTCGAAAGGGGATGAAAAAACTTCTTAGTATCACTAAATCCGAGACTCAATCTGAAATTCATAAAAAACACATTTCTAGATCCAAAAAACATTTCGTTATCGGGTTGATAATTATATCCAAGTGTAAACAGCGGAAGTCTGACTGAAAACCCAGACACATATCGCCCTTCCGTTTGATAAAGACTAAGGTCTAGGCCAATGAGCCTGTCTGGGCTGGCAACTATATGCAATTTATATCGGCTCGCCTTTACTTCTTCAATGGGTATATCAACATCAAAAAGAATTTTGCCTTGCCAGCAATTTTGGCGAAAGCCAATCCAGGCGGGATGCCCAGCTGCTTTCGGAATGGTTTTTTCAAGGTACCAGTGTAACCTAATATTGGGCAGATACATATAAGGTTTTTCATTAAGATATAGTTTTTCCCAACGCCAGTTGGCCTGGGCATATTTAAAGGATAGAGAATCTCCCAGGGCACTTATTCCAAGGGCGTCAAATCCAGAGAGCATCCACCAACCGTTTCTAATTGCCGGAGCGCTAGATTCTTGCAATTGATTGGGCAGTGCGTCGATTTTATTTTGTAAAAATAATCCAGACCCAAACAACAGTGAGTGTATCTCAGTTCTAAAAAGAAAACCCATAAAGTGATTGCTATATATCTCTTTGGGACCATCTAGATTGTAAGTGAAAAAGGCGAAGTCTTCTGCGCTGAATCCAAATCGCTCATAAAAATAAACCGGTCCCCAGCCCCACCCTTTGTCTTCTAATAAGGGAACCGATGCAAAGCCGGCAAAACGACGGCTGGCATAACCGGGAATTGCACCGTAGGAGCTATTTAGCGAAACAGATTTTGGTGAGAGGCTACCCGCGTAAGCAAAATCAAATCCACCTGCAGAATGAGGCCCGAGCACATTTTCTAGAAATTCCAGTCGATCTAAAGAAGGTTCAAAACCGTAATTCCTCAATTTTGATTGATCTAATGCAGCCTCTACAGCCCCAAAAGCCAGAAAACTTAAGATAATTAGCCAACTAATTCTCATATTAGATCTAAAATGAAGGATTCCTGTGAGAGACACATTGACAATTCCCCACTAATCAGTACAATTGCACCAAATTACTAACGCCTTCCTGCTGCCACACCTAAATTTTCATCCGGTCTGGCTAGACACGGGCAATGGATAGGACCATGGATACATCATTAATTCGCAATGTGGCCATTATCGCTCACGTTGATCACGGTAAAACAACGCTCGTCGATGGGCTTCTGCGTCAAGCCGGAGTGTTCCGTGTAGGCCAAGATATCGAAGAGCGCGTAATGGATTCTTTCGATCAGGAGCGTGAACGCGGTATTACCATTTTCAGCAAGAACTGTTCAGTTCAATATAAAGAATACTTGATCAATGTAGTCGATACTCCGGGACACGCTGATTTCGGAGGACAGGTGGAACGAGTATTGGGCAGTGTGGAAGGCGCGCTCTTAATTGTGGACGCTTTTGAGGGTCCCATGGCCCAAACACGGTTTGTTACCATGAAGGCCTTACAATTAGGGCTGCAAATTATTGTAGTGGTCAATAAAATTGATAGGCCAGGTTGCGACCCACACGGAGCGCTGGACAAGGTCTTTGATCTGTTTGTTGATCTCAAGGCAGACCCCAAGCAGTTGGACTTCCGTTATATCTTCGCATCGGGGCGAGAGGGTTATGCCATCGATCAACTCGAAGACGAGGGCAGAACTTTGGGTCCTCTTTTTGAGGCGATTGTAAAACATATTCCATCCCCACCTGAATCGGATTCTCCTGATCCCCTGCTGCTAATAACCAGTTTAGACTATTCTGAGTATTTAGGTCGTCTGGCAGTAGGAAAACTTCGCCGCGGGAAACTAAAAGTCAATCAGATGGTGAGTCACACCCGTGAAGATGGGACTGTGCAAAAAGTACGTGTGCAAAAAATTCTCTATCCTAAAGGCTTGGCAATGGGCGAGATACCCGAAGCCATCACAGGTCAAATTATATCTCTCTCGGGAATCCAGAATTTTACCATAGGTGACACTCTCTCCTCAGCAGAAAAGCCTGAGGCCCTTCCCCGCATCCATGTTGACCCGCCCACCATTGCCATGCGCTTTATGGTTAACGATGGCCCCCTATGCGGCAGAGATGGTGGAAAATTTCTGACTTCTAATCACATTTGGGAACGTCTGGAACGCGAAGCTTTGAGTGATGTTGCCCTTCGAATTGCCAGAACTGACGAGGCCGGCACTTTCTTGGTGCAAGGGCGAGGCGTGTTACATATCTCGGTTTTGATTGAAAGAATGCGCAGAGATTTATTTGAATTCTCTGTCGGCAGACCCCAGGTCATAACCCAGGAAATCGATGGACAGATGATGGAACCTGTAGAATCCATCTCAGTAAATGTTCCTGATGAATATTCAGGCGCGGTTATTGAAGAAATCAGCCGTCGTAAAGGCGAAATGGCGCACATGCAGCAGGAGGGCGGTCAAGTAGAGCTGCGCTATGATATACCCGCACGTGGTCTTATAGGCCTTAGAACTAGATTGCTTTCTCTCAGCCGTGGTTATGCAGTTTTCCAACAAATCTTTAAAGGTTATGAACCCATACGCGGAGAAATAGCCGAACGGCCGACAGGCTCTTTGATCTCAAAGGAATCGGGCTTAAGCGTTGCATACGCCCTTTGGAAATTGGAAGATCGAGGAGTTCTGTTCATCGGTCCAGGCGAAGATGTCTATCCCGGAATGTTGGTGGGTGAACATTCGCGACCCGATGATTTAACGATTAACGTTGTCAGGGGCAAGCAATTAACCAATATGCGGGCTTCTGGTTCAGACGATAATGTAACCCTCACTCCTCATAAAAAGTTGTCTCTGGAAGAATGTCTGGAATTTATTCGCGGGGATGAATGTGTCGAAATTACCCTAAAGAAATACAGACTTCGTAAAGTGATTCTCGATCCCAACGCGAGAAAACGATCTGCGTAAGAGCTGACGCGAGAGTAAAAATCTATGTTCGTTTTTCCTGCCAACAGAAGGCCATGGAAAAACAAACTGTGAACAAAGCTCACACCGAAACATTTTCTAGCCTTCGAATCCCCAGGGGGATTCGAAGTTTATTCTTTTTTATCTGTTTTAGTTTAGTAGCTCTGGCTGGTGATAGCTTAAGGCAAGATTCTACCACTACTGCTCCAAATCACGAAGTCATCTGGGCAGAACTGAAAAACAGTTTAGTTCCCTTGCGAAGCGACACACGGAAAGATGCCCCGGTATTGGAATTTTTAAACAAAGGACAGAATTGCCGAGTCATAAAGACCCGGGGAGATTGGGTTCAAGTACAAGTTAATGAAAAACAAATGGGTTGGCTTCCCCGTGCGGAGCTAAGCCGTGTGGAAGCACCACTAAATATTACGAAAAAAAAAATAAAGTGGTTTGGTATTCTGATTTTGGGCTTTGTAATACTGATTTCTTCAGGAATATTTTTCCGTTTTAGTCACCAAAGCAGACAGGCGAGGCTGGAATTAGACAAACTACGCCTGGCCAATAAAGTGTTACTCTGTTTCAATAAAATCCCAGAACTGCTTTCCAATCTGCTTCAGGAAAGAACTCCTCTTCCCCAAAGCTTACTGGATTTGGGTTACCAATTGCGAACCATCGGAAAAAGCGATGAAATTCTGGAAACCTGTCTCTCCTTTAGGCCACATATTATCTTAGCCGATATCGAATTCGAAAAGGAATTGGAAGCCGTGGTAGATACAGATGTTATTCTGCTTAATACCCCGATTATATATCTTAATTCGAAGCCCAAAGAAGAGAATCTTCAAGGAAGAATCCGTGTCTACTTGCCTGTTAATTGTGATGAAGGCGAACTGATTCAAAAAATGCAGAAATCACTCGCCTATGCCCCTAAAAATCTGAAATATTCCATCACCACCACCGCCTTGGCTGGAAATATCCTGCCAGGAAATTTGGTAGAACTGTTTCACTTCTTCGCTATGGTGAAAAAGACCGGCGAGTTAAAAATCAAATCTTCATCACAATCTGGACTGGTACAATTTTGGGAAGGCCATATCGCTGCTACCAATTTCGCTGAAATTAAGGATGAACAAGCACTGGATCTGATTCTGGCCTTAGAAGCTGGGAGCTTTGAATTCCAGGACATACCTGTTTCCAAACCTGCTGAAGGTATCGGTGTTGAAAAATTTCTATTAACTTGGGCCAAGAAAAATGATGAAAAACGCCGTACTGATGGGCATTGATTTCGGAGAAAGACGCATAGGCATCGCCCTAAGTGACGCAGAGCAACGTATCGCTATCGGCCATTCCACCCTTGATTCCCGAATTGAAAAAGATCCCATACTCAAGTTGCTCGCTATCAGTAAAGAGTTTGATGTACGCGGGATTGTAATTGGTTATCCAATTCGAACAGATACTGGATTGCCCGGTGAAAAGGCATTCGTAATCGATAAATTTATTGAAGAATTACAAGCTATCGTGAATCTTCCTGTCTATCGGGAGGATGAGGCTTTTAGTTCCACTTTAGCCCAACAGCGCATTTCGCAACGTGGTAAAAAAAGTTTCAAGAAAAAATCCCGCGGCGCTATGAAAAACGAAATTGATAGAATTGCCGCCTGTATTATTTTGCAAGACTATCTCGATCAGCATCGAGAGTATCAATGATTTATGTTTCACCCTGCGGGTGGTACTGTTTTTCTCTTGAGGACAATCTTGGCCTTCAATTCAGGGAGATTGAAGAGAAAACCCGAATCACCAAATCCGGTGAAACTTGGCTAATTGAAATCAGTACTGCCAGAAAAAATAAGATCCTCAATGAGGATGAAATATCGCAATTCCATGAAGAGTTTCTGCGCAATGAAAAACTTGAGGTTCACAGCACTTCAATGAGAGAGAACCCCTTTGAAGTTGTAGTTATTTCTTCGCAAGCCCAAAAAAGTTCCTCCATGTATTTTCTGGTTGCTCATGCATTTTGGTCAAGTTACTTTGTAGCCATTGTATATCAAGGTAACCCAGTTATCGAGGAAATTGGAATTGAAATTTTCAAGATATTGTTATCAAGTCTCCAGCCGCTGACCTTAAGCTAAAGAATTATTGACCCAAGCCCAGCAAGCTTAAGTTCGCCAGTAATACCTTGATTTGAGTTGGACTTAAATCCACTTGTTGCACGCCGCAGTAGTCTGCATACATAAGGTTTTTTGTTTCAATACAATTGCTGCATACAGATGATGGACTTGCTATGCGAAGACAAAAATCATCTGAAAAATAAATTTCTGTTCCTTTTTTGGAATTTGAGATATCCAAAGATTTTTTCAAGGATTGAATTGATGATTTAGAAAAAGCCTGAGCGACGGCAGGGCTGCAGCTGGGCGTATCGGTAAAACCGTCGTCTATATTGCTGTTATCGAAATGGGAATCGCTGAGAATATCGATTTCACTGGCCGTGGTATGTCTTAATCCAAAATAGTGACCGAGTTCATGGGCGGCTGTTACGGCCAATTCATTGGCTCCCACAAGATTGTTTTGAGAGCGTCCCAAATTGCTGAGAATAACCCGGCTACGCTTTCGATCATTGGGGTCAATGGCCTCGCGAGGAGAGAATCCCAAAATGATTCCTGCAGTGCCGGCACTATCGTATCCATTGGTGATTTTTTCTACTAAGACTAAAGGAATGGCCAGACTAGTGGGATTGTTGGGCAATAGATCTGAATACTGATCAGAAGGAAAATTAAGACTTATAGCCTTTGTACTATCGCCCAGGCGAGATTGAAGAACATTACCGTTGATGGTGATACCATAACTAGCATAAATTTCAATCAATTTATTTAGAAAAACCTGGACAAAGGTATCCCGCTGCTTTTGTAACTCAAGACCGCTGAGCTTTCCCAATAAATAAAGATGGACAGAAAAATTATGTTCAATAGCACTTCCAGAACCCGTCCATCGAACGGATTCAACTGGTTCATTAACCCTCTGCCCATAAGGCCCGAGCCAGGTGGCGACATACAAGCCATGATCCGATCCCGAAAAATCGAAATTGAAAACCTGCTGACCGTTTATATTTGTTCCCTTGATGGATTTCCAGGATTCAAAACTGGGATGGATCTGAATATAAAGCTGATCACCGGAGCGCTGCGACCCCGCAATCGCCATGGAATAAGAACCCCCAGGGTGTAAGGCGATCAATAGACCCGAAGTAATATCACGTGTGAATTGCTCATTTTGGGAATAATCGTTTACATAAGCTCTGCGAAGGTAACTCGGTTTCGATATAACCGGACTGGTACTGGCATCTCCGCACGCCATTAGAGAAAGCAAAATAACCACTCCTGACACCAACAAAATCCCCTGCCAGGCACTCTTCACGTAGTTATCCTGTCTGTCAGTTCTGAGGGCTTGCCTGAATCCGGTGACTTTTGTATCACTGAGCTTTGGACTTGATTATTCTGCAAACTGTTACTCCGCATTTGGGCTTTATACTTTTCTCTGATTGCAATTAGGTCGTGTTCATAGCGACCGTCTTTAAAATCAGCGAATGCCCAGGGCAGCGGATTAAAATGGCCTGTAGCATAACTCAACAGCATATCTGCAAATATTCCGCTTCCGATTTCAAGTTTAAAGGGTCCCCGTTTTACCGAGGCAAGAACCAGTTTGTCTGGATCGAGATAACCAATATCAAGATTATAACGCCGCTTTCCTGGGTTCATTCCCATTTCTTTTTCAATGGAACAAGTGCAGAGCTTCAAATCAGCAAGGTCTTCGGCTTTTACCAGAGTATAAAAAGACACAAAATAACGCCACAGCGGTTCTCCAAATTCCGCGGCGTAATAATCTGTATCGTTAAACGGATGTGATCGTCCGATGTAATCAATATGACCAAAGGATAATTCAATCCTTTGTTTAAATGGCTCGCTGGGCCGAATTTCCGGGCTCAGAACCAATAGAATTAGCTTGGCAAGCATGATTTTCAATAAAGTAGCCAGTCCTGCCTTAGACGACAAACATCCTCTTCCGGGTATTACATTTTTAAGGCCGATTTTATTGAGGATAGCCCATCGACTATGCTAGCGAAGTTCGACGCGCATTATAGAAGTTTACAAAGGTTGATATGGAGTTCGCTCTTACCCCTGCGCGGCTTTCAAGCCGGCCTTATTTGCCTAAGCGCATCCTTAAGTGTTTTTCATTCCCTTCATTGGTTATGGATTTTTCCTCTTTGTGTCATTGTCCTCGCAGAAAAGAAACATTGGCGTCTCACACTCGGACTAATTTCCCTTCAGCTAGTTTTGGTTTTTTGGATGGCTTGGCGCTATCCCCTGATACGAAATTTTCCACATCCAAGCGACCCTTCCCTTGTAATCGGCGACACGATCTCAGGAAAGCTTTACAAATTTTCAAATGAAGCTCAAAACAAGTATTTCGATTTTTCGACAACCGTGGGACGCTTGCGCATTCACCCTGCTAACAATTGCGTGGTTAAACCCGGCGAAGTGATTGAGCTGAGAGGAAAGTTTCGTCAAGTCGAAGGGCCCAGAAACCCAGGTCAGTTCAACTATCCCGCCTACTTGCGCAGTGAAAATATTGTGGGAGAATATCTGGTAGAAAGCTGTCGAGTGACAAAAGAAGCTCCCCTTGTTTGGAGGGGACTTGGATTCTTAAGGGGAAAAATAAGTTCAACTTTTCATCGGTATATTCCCAGCTCCCAACATGGTCTGGTCTTTGCGGCCTTGCTGGGTGATCGATCCTCTCTTTCCAATCCAAGTAAATTGGCATTTCAGCATACCGGTCTTATTCACGTTCTGGCCATTAGCGGTGCGCATCTGGGTATTATCGCACTAATTCTGTTACAGATTTTGGGCTTGTTGCGTATACCCAGAACACCTAGCTATTTGCTTGCTGGTGGAATTCTTATCGCCTATGCTTTTTTGTGTAACACACCCATCAGTGTATTACGCAGTCTAACAATGTTTTTGTGTTTGATTCCAGCCTTTTTATTGGGCCGACCCGGTCAATCCCTAAACAGTCTGGGTTTGGCCTTGGCTTTCTGCTTGCTTCTGCAGCCCTACAGTTCTCTCAGCCTTGGTTTTCAGCTCTCATTCGCCGCTACCTTTTTGCTTATTTTTTATTCTAGACCACTGCTTTTTCTAGTGCGAGATCATTGGGGAATTGAACGTGCTATTCTCCAAACAATACTGATTGCCAGCGCCTTAAGTGTTGTCATTAGTATTGGAATATTTCCAATTTTGGGCAATAGCCTATATCAATTTTCTCCCATTTCTATTCTGGGTAATATTCCCTCAGGTCTGTTACTGTCAGCAATGTTGACATCTGCAATTTTATGCTTGATCTTTTCTGCCATCACTATACTCTTTCCATTTGTATCTATCGCTGCTGAAGCGTTTGGAAACAGCACCGCATTTTTTTCCTTTTTCCTAGACCACTGGGTAAAGTTACTCGATAACTTGCCGGCTAGTCCATTAAATACGGGTCAGGTTTCGCTGACGGTATCTATTGTTTTACTGTTATGCCTGATTTGTTTTCCCTTCGTCCGGAAAAATCATGTCTGCCGTTTTATCACAATTGCCGGATGCCTACTGTTATCATTTATCTATCTCGTTAATGCAATTCTGGGGGCGCAATCAGTAACGAGGGTCACCTTTCTAGATGTGGGGCAAGGCGATGCTACACTCGTTCAAACAGCATCAGCTTCTTTTTTAATCGATGCAGGTGCTGGTCCGCCTTTTTCCCATGTCGGATCGCGAGTGGTGCAAGCCTATTGCCAGTATCAAGGCTTGGCAAAACTCGATCTTGCGATAATTACGCATAGTGACTGGGACCATTTTGGTGGGATGCTTGAACTGATGGAGGCTATTCCCATTGGAAAAATTGTCTTGGGGCCTCACGACTATTCTGAGTCAAAGACCTGGAACATCTTTTTAGCAAAGGCCAAAAAAGCCGGAATTCCCATTCAACGTTGCCGTTGCGGAGATTCGTTGTATACATCGAATCAAACAAATCTAGTGGTGCTCTATCCCTGCGGAGATGAGGGTCTTGACAATAAAAATGAAAGCTCCTTGGTCTTGCGGTTAGAATCAAGGGGTAAAAATGTTTTACTCACCGGCGACTTAGGATTTGCTGGCGAAGCCAAATTACTCTCAATGGATTGGCCCAATTTGGATTGTGATATATTAAAGGTTGGCCATCATGGGTCAAAAGGCTCAAATAGTCTTGCCTTTCTTAAAGAAACCAAACCCGAGCTTGCCATTATTTCTGCAGCAAAAAAAAATCGTTACGGTCACCCTCATCCTGAGCTGCTGGCGCGCCTGCAAACAGAGCAAATTCACGTGGTCTCCACTCCCATTTCTGGGGCGCTGCAAGCCGAGCTGGCCAAAGATGGGATCCGATGGAAGGCCTTTCTATCGAGTTCTCAAGACTCTATCATAAAAACCGAGTGAGGCAAATCGCATTTTCTAAATTGCAGACATGTTTCACTCATCTGGTTTTGATAACGAAAAGTTGCGTAAAGTCTATAATGATACCGATATCCGCAGGGTTCCCTTGACTGGTTTTGTTCCCGGGTATCATACCCTACCCTTTACCTTGGTTGGTCCCAATGATTTACCCAGCGATCAATCCACTTCTGGTGGTAAAGGTTCAGTTAAACTAAGCGGTAATATTTCGGTCAGCCCCAAACTGATCTTCTCCTTTGCCAAAGAAGAAGAAACCTATGATAAGGCTTTTAGCGAAGAAGAGGATTTTATGGATGAAAGCTTGGTAGGACGGATTTTTTCTTTCGGAATTGCCAACCGAAAAAATCTGAAAATCAAAAATGAACACCTTACCATTGAAGAATCCCAACAAACCGATGAACAATTGATTGCCCATGTACTAGATGAACTGAGCAGAAAAGAAATCATTAATATGGGCGTCATCTGGTGCCCCAAACCGCGATTTTATCCGGTCAGTCTGGAACGCTTTATTCTATCGATAATTGGGAAAGAGCTAAACTGATTTAGTTCGATTTTTTTGGTTTTATTTCTCTAAGGTTTAATTCGAAAAGAGTAGACCCGAGAGTTTCTTTTCGTATTGTAACTCTCCTGCCGGTCTTTTGGTAAAGCCGTTACCGGGGCCTCCACAAACCCATTTCGCATAAAAAAATCGCTGGTCTGCGTGGTTAGGATCACCACTCTCTTCATTCCCAAACTCTTGGCTCTCTGTACCAGAAAAGACACCAGACGGCGGCCAGTTCCTCGGCCAGCAAAATTTTTATCGACAACCAAGGCTTCAAGTTCTGCGACCTTATTGGGGAAAGTTCGCAAAGCACCACAGCCATGTAGGGTTCCATCGACTTGATAGACATAAAAACGCTCAATATTTTCAGCCAATTGATCAGAATTTCTTTGTACCAAAACGCCTGCATCCACATAGGGCTGCATAAGACGGAGCACTTCGGCGATATCTTGTTGTTTTGCTTGACGAATATTAGCGTGCTCATTGGCATAAAACATGGTTCCAATACCCGAAGAAGAGAAAATCTCTTGCAACAGAATTCCATCTTTAGATCCATCGATGACATGGACTCTGTCCACCCCTTCACTACAGGCAGTGATTGACTGTCTTACGATTTCTTTTAAGGAAAAGGCCATCTGAGCGCCTTGCTCATCGAGCAACTCCTTGGCTTGTTGCAAATCCAGGTTGGAGTACACTCCTGTAGCCCGTACATCAGCGCCCTCTATAGGGGGATTGGCGGGAATTCCAGGACGGGGAGTAATAAAAAACAACTTTTTAGCCTTCAAATTTGCAGCAATCCCCACCGCCAATTCCGTGCTCGATAGGTTATAAGACTTTCCTATAACATTCCATCCAATGTTGGGAACAACAGGAATTAGGGATTCTGCCATCATTTTTTTTATCATGGCAACATCAATTTTTTCCAATCGGCCCGTGTACTGATAGTCAACCCCGCGTATGACACCCATCGCTCGAGCCCGCACCCAATTACCTATAACCCCCTGCGCTCCGTTTTCAGATAGGCAAGAGAGAATAGCATTGCTGACATTGGAGGCCCCTAGTTTTACATAGGGCATCGCTTGATCAGAAGTAATACGAATATTGTTCTTACTTGCACTAGCAACAGTAAATGCCTTTAAGACCTTGTCAATGGAATGTTTTGCTCCCGGAACTATTACAATATGTATGCCCACTTTTTGCAAAAAAACAATGTCTCTCACCAATACTGGAAAAAGCGGCGCATCTAAGAGCCTATCATCAATCCTAAGTACGAAGGTTTCGCCCTTGTAGCGTTCCAAATACTGAAACACTTCTCGAATCACCCCTACCGTTGATGAATTGGGCGCTTCAAGCTTAAAGCTGGGACGAACTTTAACAGGCTTGTTCAAATTATTTCCAACACTTTGTCTACATGTCCTTTGACCTTAATCCCATATTCAGCAAGTATTAATTTTCCTTGCGGATCAATCACAAAAGTAGAGCGAAGTATTCCCATATATGCACGGCCATAATTTTTTTTCTCCTGCCAAACTCCGTATTTCTCACAAACCTCACCCTCAGTATCAGACAAGAGTGGAAATGTTAATCCTTGAGCTTTGGTAAACTTGGCGTGCGATGCGGCTGAGTCTTTGCTAACTCCCAATATAACAGCTCCCTTTTTTTTAAATTTTGCAGCACTATCCCGGAAATCACATGCTTCTTGAGTGCAT
>JBBQAD010000314.1:0-4836 GCA_038315885.1 Fibrobacteria bacterium
TGCAAGAAAAGTATGTAGTGTTTTTTTTTGGATTAACGGGGATAGATCTGCTGATATCAAATAACCTGGAGTATGAACACGGATAACACAATGTCTTCTAAGTTTTGGTACTAAAAGAGAATAAAAGGCATAAGCCTGAAAATCAGCAAACTCTATAACAGTATTTTCCGAGCTACTATTTTTAAGAAAATTGGATATCCACTTGGAGAATTCGAGTATAACAATCAGGTCATAGAATTTTTTATACCCTATCCTTCTTAGACCGGGAAATAATATTTTCAATCGGCCTATTTTTATGATTGTACACTTTAACTGGAAAAAGAAATCAGGTTGATGAGAAAATATTTGTATTGAGAAGCCCTGATTTAACATGACTTTAGAAGCTTCGAGCAAGTAAGTGCGTATGCCTCCGCCGGGTCCCGGACTCTCTGGATCGATAAAAATAAGCCTATTATTCACTACGATTCACTACTTTTTTTCGAGCAAAATACTCCAGAATTCCGGGAGGTAGATACTTGGAGAACAGTTGAAGTATCCGCATATCTTCCTCACTCGGCCGAAAAATTGCCAAAACCATAATGCAGTAAAATGTCGCTCCACTGATCAACGAAAAAATGAGTCTCCAAGTACGGGCCCCAAATATGGATTCCCATCTTCGTCCTGTGTAATATCCAAGAATATTTTGAAAGTTATGAAAGAAGCGAAAGAGGTCAGTTGATTGACGAAGAGACCAAAATAAAATGATAGCCAAGGCTAGGCAACAAATGGAAATTTTTAGCAAAGATAGTAGGGGAGGGCTTAGAGACATTTTCCGTCTGAGAAACACAAAGCCTCCAATAACTCCTATACTTGTTACAGTCGTGTAACAGATGGAAGCGCCTAAGGCTCCATAGCGCGGAATTAACAAAAAGTTCATTATAATATTTATTATCGCCAAGGCTGAACCGTACCAGAGGATAAATCCTTGCTTATTGCCTGCGTAGATTGCAGCAGAACCGGGTTGAGCGAGGGAAGAAAGTAAAGTGCCAAGGCAGAGTACCTGAAAACTACTTTTTACTTCTGCATAGTTTTGCCCGAAGAAAATGACTACTAATTCATATGCACACATCAGACAAATAGTGGCCATGGGAAAAACTACTAGGGCAATGTATCGAATTGAGCATCGATATATCAATCTGGTTTTCTGAAAATCTTCATTTCCCTGTTCAGCGGAAATGGCAGGAAGCATAACCTTCCAAACAGCCGAACTGATCATTCCAAAAAATTTGGCGATTAAATTTTGAGCCAGATTATAATAGGCAATTTGAGCTGCCGCGCAATATCTTCCCAAAAAATAGTTCTCAGAACGCGACCATACAATTATGTCAACCAGGGTAATAGCCGAGCTTGTGCGGTTGTATTGATGTAATTCCCCTTTCCATTGTTCTTTTTGAGTTTTATTTCTAAAAATATTCTTTAACAATCCTTCTCTACGGGCTGCAAATGCGTAATAGATCAGATTGACTATGGAAAATGCCAAATTGCTCCAGAGAAGAGATTCAATACCGTAACCCATAATCAACAAACTGATTTTTATTACCAGGGAAAGTGGAGTTACAGTAATGGAATGAATCGATTGATAACGAAATATTTGCGCACCTTCTAATGACGCTGAAAATACTGCTGTTTGCATGCCAGGCGTCATTGCTAGAAAAGAAAGTGTAAACAGAAAACTCTGGGCGGGCGAAAAATAATAGTCCGCTATGTACCGAGAAAATACAATCAGCACCAGTGAAGTAATACCTGCGAGACAAAATTCCCATAGAAAAATGTAACGAAGAACAGCAACCGCAATTTCTGGTTTACCTTGTGCACGATATCTGGCCGTAAACCGAATCAGCGAGGTAATAAAGCCGAAGGAAAGAAGCACGGAGACCGTACCCGCGAACCACTGCACCTGATGAAAAATGCCCAAGTCATTAGGTCCCAGAGTTCTAGCTAGTATAACAGATGACAAGAGACCCAGTGTAAAGTTAACGCCTTGGGCGCTAAAGAAGTGCAAAAAATTCTTGACTGTACGCTGAAGCCTAGGCATGACTATACCCAGGACTTATTCGGTACTCGAGTGATAATCATGGTAATAGTGTTTATAGTAGCCGTAGGAATTGTATCCACGACTGAAGTTGACATCATTAAGCACATAGCCCAAAAGATTGGCGTTTACATTGTTTAATGATTGTATTGTTCGCTCCGCAGCATCCAGACTGGTGGTACCAGCTTTGGCAACCAAGATAACACAATCCAATTTAGTGGCCAAAATACAAGAATCTGTTACAGCCATAACAGGCGGTGTATCAAAGAGTATATATCGAAAACGGCTTTTTAACTGCTCAAGTATTCCATCCATTTTTTTCGAACCCAAAAGTTCTGCAGGATTTGGAATGTATGATCCCGCAGTTATCACATTTAGGAGTGAATTTGGAAGGGTTTTAACTACTTCGTCTAAGGTATTTGTGCCATTAAAAAGATTTCCAAAACCAGGATTTCTATCTAATCGAAATAAATGATGGCCAACGGGTCGTCTTAAATCCGTGTCGATAAGTACAGTCGGCTCCCCTTGTTGGGCAAAAGAAAGAGCCATATTTGCCATAGTTAAAGACGTCCCTTCGCTGGGGCCAGAACTTGTTATGAGTATAGTTCGAATGGGTTTGTCAGGGCTTGCAAAAACAATATTGGTTCTTAAGGAACGGTAAGATTCGGCTGCAATCGCCTTACCGTCTTTATCATCAAAAACAAGATAGGGATATTTTTGTGCTACTGTTCCACTTCCGCCGGTATTGGCTTTTCTTCGAATGGTTAAATCGCTCTTACGCAGTTCGATGTGGGGGATAGTACCCAGTAGGGGTAAGGCAAGAAGTTTTTCAATATCGTCGGGACCTTTAATAGTATCATCCAGCCACTCCCTAAGCAGTGATATACTAAGTCCCACGCTAATACCTGCAATTAGTGATACAATAAAGAAGATGTAATCTCTTCTAGAAATGGGGTCAGTGGGGATTTGCGCTGCATCGACTAACTTGAGCCCACCTGAAATCGATTGCATACGAATAACGGCTTCTTCTAGTTTTTCAGTCAGACGTTGGTGCGCTTCGGTAAAACGGTCTACCAGGTTATCCAGTCTCTTCACTTCAAAATCATGTTTGCCCAAGTCAGGATGAGATTCCCTGTATTTCATAATCGATCGTTTCAAGGCTCCCAAGCGACTGTTCTTTAAGTCGAGTTCTGCATCTAATCGATTGACTTCTTTGCGCATGAGCTGCCATTGGGTGAGCATATCTAAATCCTGCTCTCGATTTCCCTTGCCCAGACGAACCATTTCATCTTCCAGTCGGGTAATTTGCAGGGCTAATTGGCTGGTGGGTGTGACAGGTATTCCAAGGCGGATCTTTTTTTGTTTTTCATCCTCTAACTGTTGCAGTTGTTTTCTTACCTCAGACAATTGACCATTATTTTGTCCTTTTGCCTGAGCTTGAACCTGCTTATCTAGATTCTGGAAGTAATTTTTTTGAGCTTCCAAATTCGCCTTATCTAACTCAACCTTGACTAGTTCATCCTGATATGTCCTCTCCAAAGCGGAAAGGCCGGCAATATCTCCTGAAGAACTTAGTTTGGATACATCGGTTAATTTATTTTTTTCGGATTGTATCTCGACTCTTTTTCGTTCACATAGAGATATTTGCTCTTGGATAGCTGCAATTGCACGTGCCGATTCATCATTTTCAACTCGTCGACAAAAAACGATCAGGGAATCGGTGGCTGCTTTTGCAAGTTGGTAACTTAGAGCCTTCGAGGTCGTTTTTGCCTGGATTCGCAGAAACATTTCCGTATTTCCAGGTCCCATCGACAGGGTGCTGAGCACAAAGGCCCGCTTTTCACGTACGTCAGTCCCTGGAATGGCCGATGTATCCATTGCCGAAAGAATGCGGTCTACAAAAGCCTGTCCAGAAAAGATGGTTTGATAATAGCTGATCGATTTTTGGGAACCGGAGCGATCAAAAAGAGAAAAGGTTTCCTGTTTTTGATCGATTACAATTTCACTGCTGGCTAAATAATAATCGGGAATTTTTTGAACGAAATAAAACGTTGGTCCTAGAAAAGCGATTAGACAAAACAACAATAACCACTTGTGTTTTAACAGCAAGCCCAGATAATCGTTAAAACGCAATTCTTTGCGTAAACGCGTATTCATTTGCTAGCCACCTGCGTAATCACCAACCAAGCCGTAACCAGTGTTACGATATCACGAACGACAGTTAATGCCTTGGACCAAGTGAAAGTTTTTTGATAGACAATGATCACATCACCGGGATTGATCAGAGGCATTTCTTCAGTTTTTCCCGCATCAACAAACTTCTGAAAATCAAGATTGGTATCGTATTTAGTTTCTCCAAAGCCTCCCATTAATCTCACACGCGACAGGTTTGCTTCTGGAGAGGGACCACCTGCGAGATACAATACATCAAAGACAGAGGCATTTTCGGCCATTGGATAAAAGCCCGGTTTGTTTACTGCACCTAGAACTTTGACTAAAGTTGATTTTTTAGATGCCAAGACAACAATTCTATCTCCATCTTGTAAGTGAGGCAGTATATCCAGATTTCCAGTACTTAAAAACTTTTGCAAATCAAAGTAACTGGCATCTTCATCAGTTTGACCTTTATGCACGATTTTAACTTTCTCAAGGTCAGCCATTTCAGTGGGTCCTTCGGCAGCCAGAAGAGCCTCCTGAAGACTAGCTTGAGGCGAAATACTCACTAACCCGGGACGTTTAACCTGGCCGAGAACATAGAGCCGCAT
>JBBQAD010000388.1:0-3976 GCA_038315885.1 Fibrobacteria bacterium
ACTCAAATTGCTCAAAATCTTTGGCTTAACGTGATTTCTAGTGTGCAGTATTCCAGCAATCCCCAAAAACCGCAGCCTATAATTAAAGAAGCATACAAGAAGAAAATAGGAAGCGTGGATTACTTGAATAGTTTCAAGAAAAGTCCAAGTAAAGATTCAAGAATGGCTCCTAGAATATGAATGGCACTGTGACTCAACTAGATTCATTACGGGTGCTTTTGGTCGATCATGATCTGGCTTTTGGACAATTGGTCAATCAATTATTGTCGAAAATTCCCCAACAGCATTTCTCTTTTCAACAGGCTCCTGATTTCGGTGAAGCGCTTAAGAGTTACAGAGCTAGCCAGCACGATATTTATTTGGCGGAATATCGCGAAGGAGACGCAGGACTTCAATATTTTTTGGAAGGCGCGGCCCAAGCCCAGGTTAATGCACCGATTATTCTACTCACCAGCTCTAGCGATTCGCCAATGGAGATGCCCTGGGTTCGCAATGCGGTGGCAGATTATTTAATTAAAAGCAAACTAGATGTTCATTTATTGGAGCGTGTCTTTCGTTACTGCCTCGCCCATGCGGTTACCCAGAAAGAGTTACAGAAAAGCCAGGAACGATTTAACCTGGCTGCCCAGGGAGCCAATGACGGAATTTGGGATTGGAATTTGGCCAGCGGCGATTTGTATCTCTCCTCGCGTTTCAAAGAAATGCTGGGTTTGGAGGAATTGGAATTAAACAATACACTGGATAACTGGATGGAACGAGTCCACCGGGACGATGTCCATGCACTGCGTCGCAAAATAAAATCCTGTATCCAGAATGGTATTCCAAAATTGGAAATGGAATACCGGATTCGTCATAAAGATTCTGCTTGGCGCTGGATGCTACTGCGGGGGGTCGCTATCCATGATGATGAAGGCCAGGCTCGTTGGTTGGCCGGGAGTCAGACTGATATATCACTTCGAAAGCAAGCTGAAGAAGCTATTGATGAAGAGCGCAATCTGCTACGAGTCTTAATCGATCATTTGCCCGATTTCATTTATATCAAAGATCAAAATGGTTTTTTCTTGTTAAACAATCGTGCCCATCTGAAGGTGTTAGGAGCGGAGTCGCCCTCGGATGTGTTGGGAAAATCAGACTATGATTTTTTCTCTAAACCCGATGCCGATAGATTTTGGCGTATTGAGCGCGAAATATTGCGAAGTGGTAAGCCTTTTATACACTGGGAAGAACCCCTCAATATTCACTCTGGACAAAAACGATGGATCTCCAGTACCAAAATTCCTTTGAAAAACACTCAAGGCGAAATAATGGGATTGGTCTGCATCAGCCGCGATATCACCGATAGAATCAAAGCTGAACAGGCTCTGCGGGAAAGCGAAGAACAGTTACGGCAATCACAAAAAATGGAGGCTATTGGAAGATTAGCAGGAGGGGTAGCGCATGACTTTAATAACATACTGATGGCAATTATGGGCCATGCGGAATTGATGTTAAAACAACATGCAGAGGACAGTGAAGTGGGAGCGCATACCACTGAAATCAAAAAATCAGCTGAACGAGCTGCTTCATTGACCAAACAGCTATTGGCCTTCAGTCGAAGGCAAGTATTACAACCAAAAATTCTTAATCTGAATGAAATGATCACCGATCTCGAAAAAATGCTTTTGCGCCTCATCGGTGAAGATATTCAATTGATAACCAATTTGGATCCAAACCTTGGACAGGTGAAGGCCGATCCTGGACAAATCGATCAAGTGATTTTGAATCTCTCTGTAAATGGTCGCGATTCTATGCCCAATGGGGGAAAGCTTATTATTTCTTCCCGGAACATTGACATTGCATCTACCAAGGAAGGACCGCTAAAAGATCTAAGCTCGGGTTCCTATGCATTGATTACAGTAAAAGATATGGGTACTGGAATCAAACCTGAACATCTAGGCCATTTGTTTGAACCATTCTTTACAACTAAAGATAAGGGTAAGGGCACGGGACTGGGCCTCTCGACAGTCTACGGGATAGTGAAACAGAGCGGAGGAGAAGTGGTAGTAAACAGTCAGCTAGGCAAAGGGACGGAATTTCTGGTTTATTTGCCACTTATTCCAGTGAGTTTACCCGATAAACCTCGTGTGACAGTGCCTAGCCAAGCTCCCCAAGGAACTGAAACGGTACTCTTGGTTGAAGATGAAAATTCTGTTCGTTCTGTCGTGAAACAAGTGCTAGAAATGAACGGCTACCATGTGATTGAAGCTCAAGACGGCAGAGAGGCGATGGATATGGCCATGCACGCCTTGCAGCAAATTGATTTATTGCTGACCGATCTTGTTATGCCTCACATGGGAGGCGCAGAACTGTCGGAAAAGCTATTGAATAAAAGCGAACACTTGAAGGTTGTGTTGATGAGCGGCTATACCGATTGGGAGCCCAGTAATAGTTCTTTGAAAGATTGCATCTTTTTACAAAAGCCCTTTACTCCCGATGTTCTTACTCGTAAAGTTCGGGAAGCTCTCGACCGAGCCTAAGCCCGTTTAACAAAATTTCAATTTGCTATCCAAAAAAATTCATCGGGGAGACTAAATTTTCATAAGTTTAGGGGATGCTACACTGCAAGGCCCTCAAGCATAAATTTATTCCTGCCACAAAACTTGGAAAGAAGGAGGCTGAAAAGGTACTTGTTGTGTTACACGGTTTAGGTGATTCACTCGATGGTTACACCTTTTTACCTGACATGCTGCAGATTCCCGGGCTAAACTATTTATTGGTGAATGCTCCCGATGCTTATTATGGAGGTTATAGTTGGTACGATTATATGGGAGAGGAACGTAAAGGAGTCGAGCGCAGCCGCAACCTATTGGAAACTGTTTTTAAAGAATTGGGTGAACAGGGTATAGCAGCTACGGATATCGGTTTATTTGGATTTAGCCAAGGCTGTCTAATGTCACTCGAAACCGCATTGAGGCTTGCCTATCCCATCGGCCCTGTCGTGGGAATTAGCGGTTATCTTTCGGCAGCCAATTCCTATCCTGCGCAACTGGGAATCGCAGCTATGCAGCAGCGGTTTTTCTTAAGTCATGGCCGACAAGATCCGTTGCTTCCCTGTGTAAGTTCACGATTGCAATATTCCAAGCTACAGTCCATGGGAGTTCAAATTGAGTATCATGAATATGACAAGGTGCATACCATGCTTCCCCATGAGTTAGCTGATATAAAAGTTTGGATGCAAAACCAATGGGGAGAGTAATCTCATGTTAAGCGGAATAACAGGAGGAATGGCTTGGTTTCAATGGGCATTGTTGTCAGCGATTTTTGCTGCTCTAACCGCCATATTTGCCAAAATTGGTTTAGAAGGAATTGACTCTGACTTTGCAACTCTTCTGCGCACGATTGTAATCATCTGCTTTTTAATCGGAATTGTATATATACGGGGTAAATGGACGAATCCGCTGGTATTGCGTCCCAAAACTCTTGTCTTTTTAACCTTATCGGGTTTAGCAACCGGATTCTCGTGGTTATGTTATTTTCGGGCTCTCAAAATGGGGCAAGCTTCTAAAGTTGCCCCCGTGGACAAACTCAGTCTCTTGTTGGTTGCATTATTTGCATTCGTCTTTTTAGGCGAAAGACCAAGTCTGCGCGAGTGGTCAGGCATCGCACTGGTCGGATTGGGAGTTCTAATCTTGGGCTTTAAGCGATAAATTCAAATACAATTAGTCTGAGCTTAGTGTTACAAACAACAATGTAGGTTTTGGAATAGATTTTAAATAAGATCAATTATCAATTCGCAATAGGTCCAATTGAGCCCCGATGCGCAATCGTGGGATGACCAATTAGGCGCTTGCGTCCATCCAAGCGAACACCTTTGTCACCATAGAGATATCGAAAACACCGATGGGCCAGGTTTTCGGCCCCAATGTCTACAGTAGAAATCGGCAGAAGAGAAAATTTTAGATAATTATCAAATGAAATCATTGAGATATGTTGTGGA
>JBBQAD010000171.1:0-7449 GCA_038315885.1 Fibrobacteria bacterium
CCGGATTGATCACCGAAGAAATGGTCTCTTTAACTGGTTCCATTTTTGGACGAACAAACTTTTTTAGCTTCAAATGAATAAGCGAGAAACAGCGATTCAGAAATTCTGCATTCACATCTACAATTACATTCGCACCGAGAATTGTATTTGAATTTGGGTTTAGATTTGTCATGGAATACTCACTACTGGGTTGATAAACTCCCATTCGGTCCCATTCCAAATTCGTTCCAATAAACTTTCAGCTCCATCAACTGTAACACGGACCAGATAAGTACCAGCTAGCAGGGCACCAATTGGGAAAGAAATAGAGGCCGTAGCAACAACAAGTGGGTTTGTAATTCCGTTATCTGAAGGTGCAGAAATCACACTGCTGTTGGGTTCGACTCCAGGTGCTGCATTTTTTTGATTCAATATCAATTCGACTCGCTGTCTGCGGCCAACAACTGGGTTAAAGCTGATAGAAAGATTGCCACCCAGCAGTGCTCCTACTGTAATACTCGGACGAATTTGCAGAGATAGTGCATTGGATAGATACCCGCTTTTGGAGCGACTTCGCAAGGGTACAAAACCTGCGCGCAAATCGGGGTGAAGCAAATTAAATGTTAATGCGCTAATCGACTGTAATGTGAAAGTGGTAAAGGGAATAGGCCCCACTTCGATTTGGCTCAAGGTTCCATCAAAACCGCCACCAGTAATTTGTATTTCTGCACCAACTACCGTCGCTTCAGGCACAGGGCCAGTTGTAATAACAGTTTCGAGCTTTACTTTGGTAAAGGGACTGACTCCGATATTGCGTTGGTAAACGGGTAACACACGTTGGGTCGGAGTCGAGGTTTCGAGTAATACAACCGATGCTAGGTAGGCAGTCGATAAAGTGTAAGAAGTGTCTTGGAATACCGACCACAATTTGGTCATTTCTTCCAGTGAAATATTCTGGGGAATAAATTTGACTTGTTCAAAGCTATCAGCCAAATCTGAATTGGCGATATAGTTAAAAAAGATATCGGAGCTGGTACTGCGAATAAAATCACGATCGAGTACCGGCTGGGCATTCAGCCGATGGGTAACAGAACCCAGCACTTGCTGCGGTTCTAAGCGAATTTCATCACCATAGAAGCTCAGTAAATAATGCAGGTTGATACCAATTTTGGGACGATGTAACACTTTTCCCGAACTAGAACGGGTAGGCCAATCTTCCTGGGTTAATGTCATGTTTTGACTAATTTGATAAAGAAAGATGTTTACACCCACGGTGGGAAGCTGCGCTGTGGGAGAATCGGGACGAACCGCTGTCGCTGTGGCACTGGGAATTTCAAAGGGCAGACATTGTAACAAATAATTCCGCAAAACGGCTGTTACAGTCGCTACCGCCAAAAAATTGCTCATGCCCCACCCCGTGTGGCCAAATACTCTTGCAGTGAGCGCCTGGGTTTCGTCTGTGCTGCTTGATTTTGGCTTTGCGGTTTTGGTCTGGATTCATTAACTGTTTCTATGACAACTCGACCAATTTCTATTTGAATAGAAGGTAAATTGGGAATGAATTGAGATGCTGCATTCGCAGGATTGCCATTTTTTGGTTTAAGATTTTCTGAGCCGTTTTCTCTCCTAGACGATTCAGCGTTTTCGTCTAATTTTTCTCTAAGCGCCTGTAACTGTCGGGTAAACCTGTTTTGATTTTGAGAGGCATCCAATGATTTTTCTGTTTTAGCGAGGGATTTTTCCGTAACTCTTAGATTATTTACTGTATCGGAACTTTTGGTATCACTAGCCCCATCACTGTCTCCAACTCTGCTTTCGTTTGTCGAAGGGTCAAAATATTTATCGCTAGATTTAGGAGCTAGAATGTTACGATTCAAATGGTGCTTAGCATTATTTTCATTCTGATTTCGGAGTTGTGAGTCCTTAGTTTGAAACTTATTGTCTTTAACCTTTTGATCTAGTTGTAAGCCAAGATTATTCTGTATTAGTGAATTTTTTCCGCCGTGCTCTGAGCGGATACTATCTTCTCCGGCTTGCTGTGACTCTCCCGGCAGCAGATTATTTGTATTACTAAAATTGGAGCTTAAGTTTCTTAGCGCTTGCGTATTTTGGGCGGCAGCAATTTGAGAATTTCCATTCCGTCCATCTATCGAACGACCAAATGATTTATTTAAAACCGTAGTTTCTTCTAGCAATTCCAATTTATTTGCTAAAGAGTTCGTAAACGAATTTGAATTTCCTTCGCTATCTCGTTGGGATTCCAAGCGTGAGGATGCATTTTGATGGGATCGGCTTGTGTTATTCTCCGATTTATACTCCTGGCTATTCTCGTAAAACGCTCCAGGAAAGGCCGAAGCCCTATCGCTTCCCAGCATTTCTAAATCTGCCAGGCTAAAGGGAGTCGCAGAAGCTTGTTTATTATTGAAAGAAGGTTTCTTTGAAGAAGAAACCATACCGTGGCTTTCAAAGCGCTGAGCTGTGCGCGGTTGTAACACGTTTGCCTGCCCAAGGCTTCGTTGTGCCATGCTTGCCAAAAATGATTTCATTTAAGCAATCGCTCTCGATACCATATTCTACGATTGCTGGGAAGCCGTACTATATCGGCTTCCTTCCAAGCATATCGACTTGCCAGTAGATGAATGTCCTCCATCATATTTTCGACCCATTTTCGAATGTCATAGCGCAGTAAGAAAACCGGGTCAAATTGATAAGATTGCTGCGCTTGACATTCTGGACATTGCATCTCTATCCACACCGATGCAAAGGGATCGATTTCTTCCAGTTTAGTTTCAATCGCAGATCCAAAATCAGAATCCTTTTGTAAGTCCTCGATTTCAGATTTCGGTAGCGAATTCGAGACAATCTTGCCCAAAAAAAAATGACGACAAGCTGCTTCAATTAACTGTGTATTGTTACTTGACTCCTGATCTTCCCATTCCAAGGCATCACTACAGCAAGGAGCTTGAATCGGAATATCCTTGTTCTTCCAAGAAATTTCGCCCTTTGTTTGAGCGGCAGAAATGGAATTACAGAGCTCCGATAAATTCAAGTTTGCTTCAATGGGAGTTTGGCAAGTGTCGCAGGCATTCGAACTTTCAAATTCCGAACCAAACCACGATTGACGCAATTGGCACAGTAGCCTATCCCGCTCGCCTATGCTCAGTGCGAATAATTCGACTCTGTCACTCTCGGGCAACGCGAGTTCTAAAAGTGCCTGGGCAAAGTGATGCGGTGAGCGAGTCCCCGCTCTTTCCCAGAACTCCAATAAATCGGCTGCTCCCAGCATAATTAAGCAGGCTCAACAAAGTCAGGTTCGCTGGGTTCAGTTACATCGTAATCGCGTTCCCAGCCTTCGTTTTCCAATTTTAAGGTTTGAATGGCGATGGCATTGGCCGATGCATCGAGTTCGGGCATTGCATGAAACTCAGAAACCCAGCAACGATAGACCTTGTAAGCAATCGCCAGTTGCCCCGCCTCATTGTAAAACTCAATGATCAGGTCTTTGCGAAAATTTTTCAGGGCGACTTCCGAACCCAGTCCCGAGCCCCAATTCCAGACCTTGTTGGCCCATTGTTCGAATTCTTTGTCATGTGTCACACCCCGTTCGAGTGTAACAGCTTCAAACTTAGACTGACCCGGGGATTTTCTGACCGTGGAGGGGTCTCCTCCTTCACGATGTTCTACTACTTCAGTGGTACGGGTTAGCGCACTGACTTTACTGATTCCCGCAACAAAACGGCCATCCCACTTTACGCGGAACTTGAAATTCTTATAGGGATCAAACCGAGTGGCATTCACACTAAATGGTGGCATTACGGACTCCTTTTTCCTTAAACTTGAATTTGGCCAGCAATTTGGCTCAGTTTGATGATTAGAAATTCAGCGGGTTTCAGGGGAGCAAAGCCCACTTCAACGTTTACAATTCCCCGGTCGATATCATTTTGGATTGTGGTCTCACTGTCACACTTCACAAAATAGGCATCCTTTGCTGAACTACCTTGAAAGGCACCCTGTCGAAAAAGATTGTGCATAAAGGAGCCGACATTCAAACGAATTTGTGCCCATAGGGGTTCATCATTGGGTTCAAAAATCACCCACTGAGTTCCGCGATAGAGACTCTCTTCGAGATACAGAGCCAAGCGTCTTACCGGAATGTATTTCCATTCCGAAGCCAAGCTATCGGCTCCCCTCATAGTTCGAGATCCCCAGACTACCGGGCCTGCCACCGGAAAACTGCGCAAGGCATTGACACCCTTTTGGTTTAAGTCTCCATTTTCAGAATCATTGAGTTTGTAACTCAATTCTCGTACACCCGTTAGAGATGCTTCTTGACCTGCGGGAGCTTTCCAGACACCGCGTGATGCATCGGTGCGAGCAAAAATTCCAGCAATTAGCCCACAGGGGGGGAATTCAACAATGCGATTATTCTGCATCGGATCAGGGAGTTTAACACGAGGGAAATACACCGCCGCGTTTACATCGCGGGTAGGCACCGGTGAGCTGCTACCGTCGATTCCAATAGTAGCATCCAAAACATTGCTGGGATTGGCCCAACTATTGGGTGGATCAACAATCAAGAAGGCGCGCGATGCCTTGCAGTAGTTGGCGGCAGCTTGCCAAGTGGGCTGTGTTACATCCACCGTTTCAGTAAAGGGAGGAATACAGAGAAGATTAAATATATCCGCATTCTCCAGCGCCCACAATCCACCGCGGCTTGCTTCTAAAGTGGCATCGTCAGCAATTTGTGTAAAACCGATATCGCCTCCATCGCCACCATTGGTTAAAGCTGTGGGAGGAATGGGATTTCCATCTGCATCTAACAAGTTTTCATCAGGCCGAGAGGCGGGAAGCGGTAATACTGCATTTACCAAGCGCGACTGATGGGCTAATACCTCGACTACATAACGGCTGTCGGCTGAATTTAAGCTTAGGTTTCGAAATACTTCGTTGCTGATTACATTGCCTGCAGTATCTAGCTCATTGACTGTAACGTTAAATAGATTGGCACCCAGACTGCTGTCTACATCGTGATCCACAAAAATTTCCAAGCGGTCGCCCCAAGTTCCCCTGGATGCCGCAGCAAATTGAAAATTACCCGCCCCCGCCGGCATTTGATAGACCGATGCGGTGGCCCCATTGTGAACACGGACAATGATGGCGACCCTGCCTCCCGAAGCGTAATACTGCGAAACGGCATAGCTCATTCTGCAATCACGCCGCAGGCCTCCAAAAATCCGTGTGAAATCTCCCATGGAGGAAATGCGAATGGGTTCGTCATCAGGGCCTTTAATGGCTTTGCCGATAAAGGCTGTTACGGAAGTGGCTACTCCCGCAATGGTTTTAACTGAACTGGGGACCTCCTCGATGTATACACCGGGGTATGTGGGTGCTGTCGGCATGGTTCCTCCGAATTTTTGGAACTAAGTTAAATGAGAGATGAACTGATAGGACAGGTGAGTGAGAAACGAATAGAAGCAGGGAGTTTAAAACAATTCCGGTTGGTTGCTATGGGCATTCTAGTGTCTGGGATCTTGTTTACATTGTCCACTTGCCCTCCTTGGCATAGTCAGCAACCTACCCGCGATTTGAGGAAGTAAATAAATACTTTTGCCAAGTAGATCGATAAAAAAATGCAGAATTATTATTCAGGATTAGAGTCTCCAGCTTAAAAAAATGTTACCAAATAATTTCATTCGGTTTTCATTTTCATTTTCTAAGAGTTTTTCCGGTGTAACTATCCGGTAAAACTCTTAGAAGACTCTGAAGTTGACGTCAAGATTTATACAGAGGCTCCATTCACTTGACAGAAGGGGATTGAGGTCGACTGAACGTAGAACCCAGTGTATTGGATGCGAGTCGTAACAGAGAGTGTTGGCTCTTGTTTCCAATCCCGAGCGACAAGCCGAGCTATGAATCGTAGAGTGTTACAATCCCATTGCTAAGCGATAATTATCTTGAAGCATAACCCGCAACAAGTCTCGTTTTTGGCCATATCTATATGGCTCGGAAGTATCCAAAAAGGAGATTTTGACTTGCCATAGCTGACTTCAACTGACTTTGTGATTCCTATCAGACTCCTACTCTAAGACCAGGATGTGTGGCTAGTCAGTCGATATTTCTCATAATTCATGAAAAAACCCTTCAATCCACTTTGCATAAAAATCCAGGGCATATCTAAGCGAGTTCTAAATATCTCGTAATTTATAATGAGTTAAGGCTATTTTATCGATTAAATCGTATTTTATGACGAATTATAAATATTGGCTTGAAGACATATCTCGTATTATATTACGATTAATACGAAATAACCCCTTAAATTCGTAATTAAAGGCGATTTATGAAAATTGAGATGCAACTTAGCGATGCGGCCACCTTGAAAGAGCTTGGGCATCGCCTGGGGAGACGACGGATTAATCTGCGCATGACCCAGGCAGAGCTCGCGAGAAAAAGTGGATTAGGCAAACGCACTCTAGAACGCCTGGAGGGTGGTGATACAGTTCAACTGTTAACATTGATTAGAGTGTTACGAAGTTTGGGGATGATGGAAGCACTGGAACATCTTGTGCCCGAAATCGGCCAGAGCCCCCTGGCATTGTTACGCAGCCAGGGTAAACAAGCCAAAAGAGTCCGGGCATCACGAAATCCGAAACCTAAAAAACCAACAGCGCAGAATGGCATCCAAAATTTAGTATCAGAAAAAACTTGGACCTGGGGAGATGAAACAGAAGGTAGTGAACAATGACCAGTGTTGCAGAGGTTCGATTATGGGGTCGGAGCATTGGTGCCGTTGCATTTCGAAAGGGTGATTTAGCTGCAACCTTTGAATACAAGCCTGAATTTGCAGACAGTGGTATTCAAGTAGCCCCATTGATGATGCCGCTCTCCCGAAGGATATACACATTTCCATACTTGCCTGCACCGGCATTTCACCAATTGCCAGGTTTGTTGTCCGACTCCCTACCAGACCGTTTTGGCAACACCCTGATCAACGTTTGGTTGGCACGCGAGGGTAGGCCAGCCGATTCCTTAAGCGCCATCGAAAGATTATGTTACACAGGCCAACGAGGCATGGGTGCCTTAGAATATGTCCCAGACATGGGCCCGAAGTTATTTCCAGCAGAAAATTTAGACATAGCCGCCTTGGTTCAACTTGCTTCAGAAGTTTTACAACAACGCGAGAACATGCACATCTCATTTGATTCTGTTAACATAAACAATTCCATCCGACAAATACTGAGCATAGGTACATCGGCAGGCGGCGCCCGTGCAAAAGCGGTTATCGCTTGGAACCCCACAACGCAAGAAGTTCGCTCGGGACAAGGCCGCGTGCCAGAAGGCTTTGAGCACTGGCTACTAAAATTTGACGGTGTTCAGGCAAATCGGGACAAAGAGTTAACAGATAAACCAGGTTATGGAGCTATTGAGTACGCCTACTATCTGATGGCAAGTGCGGCAGGTGTTACAATGCAG
>JBBQAD010000300.1:0-5132 GCA_038315885.1 Fibrobacteria bacterium
GGCTGGCCGCTTTTAAAATAGACTGCTTCGCTAAAGGTGAGTTCTAGTCGTCCTTCTTTAACACTATCTTTGGGAGGGAAAGCCGCAGCAGAGAGTAACACGGGACCTACATGATCTCCCATATCAAAGGGACTGGTATCAAAAGCTTTTTTGGGCTCCTTAATTTGGCCTAGATCATTTCCATCAAAACTGGTACCGGCTGCAAACTGATTATCACCGCTCCACAACACTGTAATTGTATTCCCATTGCGGGTAAATTCGCCCGTTATAACAGTTTTATTTTTCTTGGCAAAGGGGTCACGCAAAACAATGCTTTCAGGGTCACTTGATAAGGGCCTGTCTTTTGGAAAATTAATCACAGCGGCATCAATTCGGCCGTCTCCATCGCGATCTTCGTAATATCCAGTCGGAAGGGGAAATATATCTTGCCGATTGTAAACTTGTGGCTGAGGCACATCTGAATTGTAATGCGTCTTTTCTTCATCTTCCTTATAAGTTACGACGACCACCTTTACACTTTTATCGATATAAATGGTGCCACCTTCCTGGTAGGCTATGGCCGAAGCACTGGGCTTGCCTGTTTTGGAATCGATGGGGTTTGTGCCATCTAAGGTATAATAGATAGTGGCATTCAAATCCTTAGCTTCTTTATCGGCTACAAATTCCAATTCGATGGATTCATTAAAAGTAGTTGCATCAATCAGGTTTTCAGTATTCTTGACTTTGATAGTGGGAGCTTTCAGGTTCTTTTCAGAAGCCAGTGTAATACCGTGAATGGCGAAAATGATATCACTGAAATCATCACTGAGGGTGCCGGTCAAATCTTCGACACGAAATTCAACTGTATCAGAGGGGCTTCCATTTTTATTGAGCAGTCGACCGGCTATAAACCAGCGATAATCCTTGCAAGCTGCATTTGGTTTGAAGCTACGGGGCAATGTTCGTGGGGTTCCGTTGTCGTCATAGGTATCACCTTCTGTATTCTTTCCGGTGACTCTATCCCAAGTTTTGTCGGCTGAAATCGGGTTACCACCTTTATCTAACAAGTTGCGATAGATAAATACCATGGGAGCCCCCTGCGGATAGTTTTTTCCTCCGCCAAGAGGGATTGAAGGTTTCCCTGTATCTTTATTTTTAAAAAGAGGATCGATATTTCCGGTCGTGGGATCCCAGAAAAATAACTGACCCGTGTAATCGGCATTATTGCCTACCAAAGACACTGTTACAGGGCCGCCGTTGGCTTCAAAGCCATCGCCAAAGCGATACTCGACTCCCGGTCGAGGGAAGTCATTTGAACCGAAACTAGCTCCCGGAATAACCCCGTTACAAAGTTCTGCATAAGCCCAAATGCTCTGCATCGATAAACCAAAGAACACGAAAAGAGATATTAAACTGAATACATTGGTGGAATAGCGAAATGGTAGAGAATCTCTGCCGAGCTGGGGAAGCTTGCGCATTAGGAACTCCTAGAAATTAAAGCATCAATAGGAGCTAATCTACTAATGCTTAAAAAATGCATCAGCAGGTCAAAGCCCCCACTTTGAAACGAGATAATAGACTAAAAGCGATGCTTTCGCTGCCAGAGATTGTCAGAATGACTTCAAAGCAAACTCAAAACCTCCATTTTCTTCAATTTTGAGCTTCTTGGTAGGTATAGGATAGCTTTAGCGTGAGTTTTTAGCTCAGGTTCTGCGTTGGCCTTGCCGATTGTTTACTACTGGAGTCGTTCGGCCCACGCCCTCCTTCCGGCTTCCCCTTAAAAACAAGGGAAGTTTTTAAGGGGCGATCCTCCCCTTCGGTCCCTAAGGCAGGGATAAATCATGTGTCTTGAATTTGAGAATTACAATGTCTCAAATTAAGCGCTCAGTCGATTAATTCTTTGATGAATCAAGTCGATGTATTCGTATTGCTTATTTGCTGTGACAAAACTATCCCGAATCAGAGCTTCAAATTTCGGCAGTGATTTAAATAATCGAAGATAAACAGACTCTTGCACCTTAGCCTGTATCTCTAGTCTTTCGGCTAATTCTCGAAAATCCTTCAGTCTTAGATTGCTTTTCTTTCCATTTAAGGTTAAGGCTACTTCTTCGATATCTTTTGGAACTAATAATTTTGTGGGTACTAAATCATAGGCTGGGCTTAGCCGCATAGTCGCTGTGCTTTCTCCAAAAAGCGAATAGTTTTTTAAATGCATATCGGCGTTACCTGTTATATAACTGAACAGTATATTCTCATAAAATTTGATTTTGTCCAGGCCTGGCTGCTCTGAATATCTATCCAGCACTTTTCCAATATTTTCCAGAGAGCCTTTGTATTTATCCTCTGTTAAGCGGCCTGAAAGCTGACAAAAATCTTCCATCGCGAGTTTGTGCTGCTTGTTTCTGTCAATCCGTTTTGTAATGTAGGCGAGCTCGCCTGAAGCGAGATGAATCAGGCCGTGAGGCACGGTTGCCAATCCAAATGCGGAAGCCATATGCATGGTTACATCTTCTAGCTCTGGTAATTCGGGGTAATCTGGATTTGGAGGCTTTAGAATGTAATAGCCCCACAAACCCACTAATGTCAATCGACGATTGCCTCTGCCACGGTCTCCACTGGCAATAGCGAGAGAGATTTTGTGTTGTACTCCCGTAACTCCTGTGTGGTTTCTTAGAATTTTTGCTGCAAGGCTTTGCATATCACTTAGACTATATTCTAGTGTCGGGGCTTTGACTGTGCCAAATAATCTTCGCGCGCAGGCTGGATGCCATTCAGTATCAGCATTTTTTTCAATTTCTTTGTAACATCCTAAACAGCGCATTTCAGAGTATTTCCATAATGGGGGGGTCTTCTGCAACTATGCTGACATTGCCAATACAATCACGGCAACAGGCCAACAACAAGCCCATCCGGTCTCGTGGATTCAGTTTCCAAGTTTTTTCGGCTACATCCAACAGCCAACCTTCAGGAATTAAACCGTCAAAAAATGAAAATAGTGTGGATGATGTATACGCTGATGTCGTCAAGGGAAAGGTTAAGCTGATCGCTTGTGCTTTTTCTTGTTTTAAGAAATTGTTATCATAAACAAATTGATAGCCCTGCTCTGTTTCTTCCAGCCATCCTGCGAGGTTCTCATTGATGTAGACCTGGGCTTTTCTGTGGCTCACTTGGTATGGCTCATTGGGTATTAGTTTCTGCTTCTTTTTCGTTCTCTCCAGAAATTTTAACTGGTCTCAGTTCATGCCCGAAAAGAGAAAGCACTTGATTCACTTTATCCATACGCAGGGATTTTTTTCCCTGTTCGAGGTCGCGAATAAAGCGAAGTCCTACCCCGGCACGCTCCGACAGCTCCACCTGAGAAAGCCCGTTAGCACGGCGTTTGGCTTTTAAAAATAAGGATAGTGTCATTTTTTATACCCGAAAGGGGCTAAAATCAAATTCTTAGAACCAATTATACCTAACAGGGTATAAAAAATCAATTATTACTAATATTATACCCAAAAAGGTATAATATTAGTAATAATAAATAAATTATACCCCTAAGGGTATAGATATGAGCTTAAAATACAAGACTAGTAGTACGCAAGATTTTTAGAAACAAATAAGAATCCCAGCAAACGGTATGATTTTTGGTACTAAATTCGGACCGGGGGAAATATGGACGTTAAAAAAGACATTCGACCAATAACCTATTTGAAATCAAAAGCTTCTGACTTGCTGCGTCAAATAAATGAAACCCACCGCCATGTTATTATCACTCAAAATGGTGAGGCTAAAGCGGTATTACAAGATCCACAAAGTTTCGAAGAAATGAAAAATGCATTAACTATGATGAAGCTGATTTCACAAAGTGAAGAGGATTTTAGAAATGGGAATGTATACAAGCATGAAGATGTTTTTAAGTCTATTTACAATTTGTTAGATGAAAAGATCCAAGAAAATGATCCGTAGACATGATAAAGAGAAAGTTTGAAGTTTATTGGTCCCTAAATTCCAAAGACGACATTAAAAAAATAATTTCTTACATTGCAAAAAATAGTCCCAGTGATGCAAAAAATATCTTTAAGGAAATTGAAAATCAAGTTAATCACTTATTAGAAGATCCAGAACGAGGACGAATAGTTCCAGAATTAGAAAATCAAGGGATTTTAAAATATCGAGAAATGATATTCAATCCTTGGAGAATTGTTTACACTCTTGAAAAAGAAATGGTAAAAATACTAATAATTGCTGATGGAAGAAGAGATCTTGAAGATATACTATATAAAAGGCTAATTCGGTAGTGACATAATAGGACTGTAAATAACTACAGTCCATGGTTGTAAAAAATAAAATTTCCGATTTGAATTCGGCACTCTAGATCAAGAATTTAAAACCCAATAATCGGCATTACATAAACCATATAGCCAGCTTCGTCGTCGGCAGGCATAGACTTACCCGGAATAAAGACTCCGCCCCCAATGGCGAGTTTAATTTTCGGATCGAGCTTGAGTAACACTTCAATATCGAATTCTTGCCCAAAGGAATCATCCATTCCCGAGGCTGCATTGGCTGGCATAAAGTAATGGTACTGCGGCTTGATATCAGCCATGCCAAAGCTTAAGGCCAAGTCGGCACGAATATCAATCAACCCATCACCGGGATTGGTTAAAAAGTAATCCATCCAACCAAAGTAGGCGTGACCGAAGTAGTAACTGGCGATATAGGTGCTTCCATCTTTGTCACTCAAATCATCATCTCCACTCATCATATCTACACCGATGGTCGCCTTATGAGCACCAAAGCTGCTTCCCACCCGAAGGGCTAATTGATAAGCGAAGCTGGTAGTATCCTTTACATCGCCGCTTTGTAGAATAAATTCTTCTTCAAAAAAGACCGGGCCTGCCTTGCCTGTCAAGCGTTCACCGACATAGAGAAGATCTTTTTTGGGATTGCCAACATCGGAATGATCGTAAAAGGCATAGCCTTCGGCAACGAGTCCGGCTGGAAGCGGATGGGCATAGTGGATACCGTATAGAGCAGCATAGTCGTCATCGATTGCAGAGGAGGTATCACTGACTGTAAACATCAGGGCAGTCAAATCTCCACCACCTAAGGGTGCATAAGCGGAGAGACCATCAAAAGCGCGCGAGTAGGGATGCCATTCCAGGGTG
>JBBQAD010000359.1:0-4259 GCA_038315885.1 Fibrobacteria bacterium
ATGGGGTCATGATTGGCCTAGTAGACGATAGTAGGCCTGTAATGGGTGTTACATTCAAGCCGGGTCGGGGAGAGCTTTGTTTCGCTGTTCTAGGGGCAGGCGCGAAAATTTGCCAGATAAGCCATACAATCCATACAAGCGAAGCAAGTGATACAGGCCATACACAGGTCAAACTTGAGTGTAGCAATCCTGAAACCCTATTGGTCAGGCAGGGCGCCGGTAATGATTTCGTAGTTTCGAGCCATCGTTCACAAAAAGCCAGGAATCTTTTACAGAGTGTTTTCTCGGATGTTCAGATTAGCTCCATGCCCGGTTCATTAAAAGTGATCGAAGTGGCTCGAGGTTTGCGAAGGGCTTATTACTCACCACAAGGTAACCACTTGGGACTCTGGGATCTCGCAGCTCCCAGCCTGATTTTGAAGGAAGCGGGCGGAGTGTTAAGTGATCTGAATGGAAACACAATTGCATTTCGACACCCGACTCATATTATCAATCATGGATTTTTAGCCAGCAATGGCTTTGAGCATGAACAGTTACTTGACATATTGAGAAATTCATAAAGCCCTTCAAGTTTACCCCCCCCCTGCCTGAATCTTTCCAATTGTAACAGTAACAAGGGCTTAGTGAGTCACAGGGAAGATGAGTAACTGTGCGATAAAACTGCAATAAAATAAGGCTTGCATTTGCCTGTCTTTGAAAAATACACTGATCTAGACGAGGATCAGAATATGGGCGTGGTGGATCTTTTCGTTAGTCGACACTCAAGGCAGAATTGCCGCAGCGGCCATTTAAACCTTGGCCAATCAGGCTTTACCTTGCTTGAGCTGAGTACCGTAGTTGTGATCATCGGTATTCTGGCTTTGTTTAGTATTCGTTCTTTCAATTCTGCCATAGAGAAATGGCAAATTCGCGCAGCCAGTAATGCTATTCAGAAACAATTGATATTGGCGCGTACTATGGCGATGATCAACCCAGATAAACATTGCGGTGTCTTTATTGATACCAGTGCTCAACCGGTGAGAACACAAATATTTTTTGATGATGGTAACAGTAAATACGATGCAGGTATCGATTCACTCTATCGCAATGCCGTTGAGCTTCCCCGACAAGTCAAAATAGTATTACCAAGCAGCCCCTGGGGAGGAGTGACAGTGTTTAGAGGAGATGGGAGTGCCAAGGGATTGATTGAAACTGAAATCAATATTAAAAGCAGAAACGGAAAAGCTGAAGATAAAAAAATTCATATTATGCCGGGAACGGGAAGAGTGAGGGTGTTATGATGCCGATTGAAAATAGTTCGCCAAGACAAAGAGGCCTTTCCTTGATAGAAGTTCTGGTAGCCGTTTCACTGGTTGCCATCAGCTTGCCTGCCTTGATGTACGTGCAAAAGGGCAGCTGGACCAGCAGCACACAATCAGTTCGGACTTCGCGTGCGGTACAGCTGATTGAAAAACAATCCCAAATGTTACGAGTAAGCTTTCCTCCTGCCAGCAGTACATCGGGTTTTCGTGAAGACGGAATCCAGGTCTCTTGGGTGGTTTCTGATGATCCCTTTGTTACCTCCAACCCCAATCTGCGGGAAGTTCAATTTGTGGCAGCCTGGAAGGCCGGCGGAAAACCTGATTCATTGAGGGTAAAAACTATTCTTGCCAAAGACTTTTAAGCATAGGACCAGTCAAAAAAACTCCTGTCTTGGAGTTACACTGCTCGAACTGTTGGTCGCTCTGGCCTTGGCCATCTTCTTTGTTTCAGTGGCCTTTTTTTTGTTTGTCGATTCGGGACGAAGCTATACATTGCAGGAGCAAATGGCAGAGATGAATAAAAATACGCGGTTTGTGCTTCAGCGTCTCTCAGGGTCTTTAACCCAAGCAGGAGCCGATTTGCCCCTGAGTTGGAATATTGTCGATGTCAATTCAGCACAGGATATTTCAATTTTAGTTAATCCGCAAGGGGCGATATACATTAGCCGCGAAAACACGGCTGTTGCGTCCTTGGATATTCGGGTTGACCGGGCAAATTCATTTTCTGGTTCTGATACACTACTTTGTTTGCGCAATACCGGATCTCGAGATACATTAATATTGAATACCTCTTATAATATCAGCCCTTATATAAATGGAATCGATACATTGGGTAATCGAATTCGGGTGCAAAGCCCGACTGCTTTGGCTCAGAGAGATACGTTACTGGTTGTCCAAAAGTCACGTTATTTTAAATCAGGCAGCACAATTTGTTTAAATCAGACCAGTGCGATTATTGCCGACGATATCGACAGTTTGGCCCTTGAATTTTTCAAGGCCAATGGTTCGACTCCAACAACCCAATGGAGTGAAATGGTCTACGCTGATATTACAGTGCGAGGTCGAACTCAATTGCCTGACGCCCGTTACTCAGAATATCCCGATCATAAGAGGCGGATTACCTTGAACCGCCGCATTCGCTTAGAGAATGCTCCTGGAGCTTTTTGATGACAAAGGCCAACCATTCTCAACAAGGCTTTGCACTTCTGGTGGTAGCAGTAATTCTTTTTTTGGGTATTGTCCTGGGTTTACACATGATCTTTAATTCTTCTATGGAAATTCAGACCGCGGGAGCAGAGAAGAAACAAGCTCAAATCACTTTCTCCTCAGAAGGGGTTTTAAATTCTATTGCCCAAAATATCCGCGACGGTTTGGGTAATCAATATATCGTCGGCCTTGCAAAGACTGGGGGCAGCCGTACATTTACACTAGAAGAAGCGGGCAACAATCGCTTTGTGGTAGGAGGCAAGCAGGCAGTCAATGGCAGTCAATGGGCGAAAATACCCGAAGAATTAGAGGGCTTACCCCGCCTATTGAGCGACCGTACTGAGGCGGCTTATAGCTTGAGTGATGCATTTGAACTGAGTATTAACAAAGCTGCTCGTATCTATGCGGTTTTTTCATCTGCTATCGCCATTCCAAGTGCCTTATCATCTTGGGAAAATACCGATTTAAAGGCCTATGATCGAGACGGTGCAGAGTATAGAATACGAGTGAAAAATTTTTCAGCTGCCACGATAAGTTTAACGACAGAGGCTAATGCTAGCGGTTTAGGCATCAGCTATGTATTTGAACCTCTGCCGCCGACAGTGTTCTATTCGGGTGACTCTGTCAAAGTACGAGTCGTTCATGTTGATTCAGGCCGGTGGATGGTCAATGTTTTAGGCTCAAAAAAATCAGCTTACAAAATGGATGCGAGTGCAAGGCTTTCGCGTACGGTGGTTTTAGGCAGCCAAGGAGATACAATCAACTATTTCTCTTCGACCTTGGATGTCAGAAACAATCTGTACTTTGGCCGTTTTGCGCATGAATACAGCGGTAAGTCTCCTATAATTACCGGAATTGTGGCTGCCAAAGGAAATATTGTCATCGATGCACCCGGTAACGGTCTAAGCTTGTTTTTCGGTTATGATTTTGACAATGCTGATGGAGATGCCATAGTAAGCAGCGGCATTGATGATGTAAACACAAGTTCACGGCAAGAAACGGCCTATCTATATACCCTTAGCGGATTGTTGACCCCAGGCCCCTCCTTAAGTCCAAGCGACAAGGTTTACTTAAATACCAGTCGATCTGGGCATCTCTCCCGAAATTATGCCGCTAACACCAGTTCTCCTGATTATCTGGTTGATGTAAACGATACCACCCTCAGCAACCGGCTCCCCTCTGTTTCGAATGTCAGTGAATTTATTGGTAGATTCCACTTAAGAGATAGTGCCAGCTCTGGCGGAATCATCATTAACAGTCTGGGAGGGGCGGTTACAAGTTCCTGGTTTTTTGACTGGAATGTGAAAAAAAAGGTCAACTTATGGGTGGTCGACGTTTCAGCCCTTAGCATTCCCAGCGGCTTTAACGGCTTTATTTATATCGAACGCAAAGGTACACCTTCACCCGACGAGTTTTATGCAGTGAAACTGATCAATTTGACGAGCATTCCTTCGGTTCCAATCCGCGATCAAAAGGGACGCATTGTCAATAATGCTCTTGGATCGCCCAGAAAAGGCTTGACCTTGGCTACAGAATTACCCCTTTACACCCAAGGTTCGGTCAATAGCGGCAGTTCATCGAAGGAACTGGCGATAATTTGTTATTCCTATACCTTGCTTTCAACAAGTTGGGAAGATGCGCTTTCACGTTGGAGCGCAGGTGATACAGAAGCTCGCGAACGCAGTTTGTACTTGATGAATCAACAAGGTATTGATCAATCTTTGCCAGCGGTATGTAATCGTTCAGATTTAT
>JBBQAD010000225.1:0-6279 GCA_038315885.1 Fibrobacteria bacterium
CCAACGGGTGGAGCGACAACCACAAACTTATCGAGGGCGATTCCATCGGTTCGAGTAAAAATTCGCGCACCTAAAATTGAAAGCCCCGCCCGACTCATTGAACCCGTTACTCTGCAAAGTAGGGCATCCTCATCATGAGCAACCAAACTGATCTCCCAATAGGATTCTTGAACACTGATCTTCAAACTGTAAGGTTCTTGATCTAAGCGGGCTATCAAAGCAATGTGATGCTTGATTTCTTCAGGACTGAAGGTTGCCACATATAACTCTGGAATAGTTGCCAAATGGTACTGAAGGGCTTGTGGCTCCACTTCTCCTGATAACTGTTCTAGAATCGCTTGTCGCATATCCAAGCCCTCTGCTGTAACCTGAAAGGGCTGTTCAAATTCTGCAAGAGCAGAGCGATACAATTTTTCAAGCAGCGTTGATTTCCATCCTGACCAGGCATCGGGATGAACGGAGGCGACATCACAATAGGTCAAGACATACAGCTTGTGCAACGCAGCTTCAGAATCAATAGTGGAAACAAAATTGCGTATGGTTTTAGGATCATCCAAATCGCGTCGCTGAATCACTTCATTCATCAACAGATGGTTAAGAACCAGGTGTGAAGCTTCTCTACAGCTGGCGGGAGAAAAATCCATGCTTTCTAAAAAGGCATAGGCCATCTTTGCGCCACTGATGGAATGATGTGAACCCACACCTTTTCCAATATCATGAAAGAAGCAGGCAAGAATAAGTACATCCAAATCCACCACATTTTTTAGCGATTCCCGAATGGGAGCTAAGATGGGATCAGTGCTTTGGGGCAAGTATGCCAATTGTCTCACCACGGAAAGAGTATGTTCATCCGTTGTATAAATGTGATAGATGTCATGTTGGCTGTGACAATAAATGTGATTGAAATCAGGAATCAAGAGTCCGATAAATTCGACATCATTCATGGCGCGAAGCATGCGGCCAACTCGTTGCGGTTTTTTACAGAGTTCTAGAAAGTAGCGTAGCAGAGGACGCCGCTCTTCGGGGCTTAAACGCATTCTTCGTACAGCTTGACGTATGCGCATATGGGCATGATGATCATAGGAAAGATTTTCACGATTGCTGATATCGAAATATTCCAGAATCAAGATCGGATTATCTACAAAGGGATTACCTACATGCTCCTTGATATCAAGAATTCCCCCCAGCGAGCGAAAGTGGGGATGATTTTTTTTTAATTTGTCTCGTCTAAATACACTTTGTTTGGGCATTAACCAACGATTCATCAAGACACTTGTGACGCGATTTAATACGCGAGTGTGCGTGTAGAACAGTTTAAGAAATACCTCTACGGCCTTTTGGGTCTCTCCATCTTGAAAACCAAATTCCTGGGCAACTTCAGGTTGTAAATGAAACGAGAGATGATCATCCTTGCGATTATTGATAAAGTGGAGGCAGCAGCGAACCCGCAGTAAAAAATCATATGCTGCACGTAAATCTTCCAGCTCCTGAGGTGTGACAAGGCCATAGCGTACCAAGTCGTCAAGCGTATTGCAGTCATGCTTTAATTTGGCCACCCAAAGCAGGGTGTGCACATCGCGAAGTCCACCAGGGGCTTCTTTGATATTAGGTTCGAGCAACTGTACCAATGAGCCTGCTTGCGATTTTTTATGTTCGCGTTCACGCGCTTTCTCTTTAATTAAGCTGGGGATTTTCCCGGGAAACGGATTTTTTCGTGTTACAGAGATAAATTTTCGATAGAGTTCATAGTTTCCCGCCAAAAAACGTTCGTTTAGAAAGGAAGTCCAAACTTCGGGGTGCTCTGCATAACTTGCCACACATTGTGTCACAGAGCGGACCGATGAACCAACAACAAAACCAAAATCCCAAAGATGACGGATAATTTCTTCAGCTTGGTTTAATTCGCCTTTGCTGGGATTTTCATGAGTTAAAATCAGCAGATCAACATCGGACTGGGGACAGAGTTCCATTCGACCATAGCCCCCCACTGCTACCATGGCTATAGTATTCTCATCTACTGGAATCTGCATTTCGACATGATCCCAAAGCACGCGAATCAACGTATCCACCATGGCACTTAAATCTTTTACGGTATCGCTGCCTGAGGCTCCAGCGCTATTCCACGTACGAATGCCGGCGCGAAATCCATTCAGGACCTCTTTTACACTTAAAATGATGTCACGTGGCTCCGTCTTGTCTTCAAAACAAGTTCTCAATTGGGTAACAAGGGAACCTTGCGTATTTAATCGGCTAAGGTAGGGCTGAATAGTAGCTGTCATTAATGTTCCTCTATGGCAAGCTGTTCAAAAGACCAATGCTTTTTTAAAAGCTTATAGCTAGGTGAGACTGAATCAATAGATAGTGCTAGGTCTAGAACCCAGATAACTAAAAGTGGGAGAAATTGAAATGCTTGTCTGGAAAGGGTGTCGCGAAGAAATAAGTGAAAATCCACTAATTGAGTAAAACATTTGAAATCAAGAATCCGGAGATAAGGATGCTGACATTGGAAGCCACCACAGAGGCTCGCGTAGACTGCCCCACCCCTTCTGCTCCATTGGAACAAAAGAAACCATAGTAACAGCCGTAGGATGCAATTACAATTCCAAACACTATCGATTTGATCATTCCCACCACAATATCCATATCCGAATAAAATAAACGCAAGCCAGCCGAATAAGCGGTTGGGGGCAAATCTTTGGCTACCACCACTACAAAGAAGGCGCCCATAATCGCCACTAGACAGGCAAAAATGGTGAGCACTGGCAACATCACCAAACCTGCAAAGAGCCTCGGAGCCAGCAAATATCGATAGGGATTCAAGTTTAAACAACGCATGGCATCTAATTGTTCTGTTACAGCCATAGTTCCAATTTCTGCAGTGATGGCGGCCCCCACTCTTCCTGCAACAACCAGCGCTGTCAACACCGGCCCGAGTTCAAGAATAACGGATTTTTCTACCGCCGTTCCAATGTATCGCAAAGGAACATAATCCGCAAACTGATAGGCCGCTTGCCACGCTGCCACTGCTCCGGTAAATACCGATGTAAGGCAAACCAGGGGAAGCGAAGTAATTCCCATCAGATACATTTGCTCCAAAGTGATGTGGGGATTGCGAAAAATGAGAGGAATATGCCGCACTAATTCCATAAAAAAAAGGAGGAAACGTCCTAAATGTTTAACCTGGAGCAAAACCCAATCGCCCAAATGTATCACCCATCGATCGATGCTCTTTCCTAGCGAGTGCATCAGATTCGCTTTTGAGCGGGCATAGCCTGGTGACATTATTTCGCCAACATTTCTTGGAAGAAAGATTCCACCCGTTTTTTTTGTTCACCGCTTAAGCCATTGGCTTCAGCTCTTTTCCGTGCTTTGCGCAAAAGCTCAACTATTTCAGGCTTACCTTGCATAGGGCTGCCTAACTTAGGTAATTGTGAACTTATTCCTCTCTCTGACTGGCGTTCTTCACTAAAGCCACGTTCTTCAAGCGCGCTGGCAGCTTCTAGCAAGCGAGAATTAAAGCGCTCCTGTTTTTTTGTTAAGTCTGCTCTGGGTCTTTCCGATCGTAACTCCGATTCCAATTCGCGCGCTTCGTCGGCAAGGCGGCGTAATTTGGAAGCTGCACCGCCCTGTTCATTGGCAGATTCTGCCATATTTTCTAGCTGCTCTGCTAGGGAAGCTTGGCTATTGGCGCTCTGTGATGCCTGGCCTTCACCTGATGTGTTCTTTCCATGATCTGATGTTCCTTTTTGCTGGCCATTAGCACTTTGTGAACCTGACTGACCCGGATTTCTTCCCTCCATCATAGATTGTAACAGTTCACGGGTCATTTGATTCACTGCCATTTGTTTACCACTCACTCCTCGCAGTCTTTGCGATAAATTTCCTTCCCCATTTTGACCTTGAGAACCTTGTGAGCCTTGCGAAGAAGCGGAGCCACTTCCTCCCCCACCTCCGCCACCCGAAGACATATTCTTGGCCATATTATAAAGCTTTAAAAGTTCGCGGGAAAGACGTTGGTTGGCCTCCAAAGAATTTTGCCGTTGGCTTTGTGAAAATGGACTGCTGGCGAGGCTATCAGCCAGGGCGCTGAATTGCCGAGCGGAATTCAGAACTGAGTTTCCGACCAGGGGAGTATTTCCAGCAAGATTCTGTAACTCTTCTTTTAACCAGCGTGCAACCCTTTGGATGGCTGCATAGTTCGATTTTAATTCAGCACTCCAACCCTGTTCTTCTATTTCGCCCCGGCTACGGGTCAAAAGTTGTTGTAACTCTGCTGCATTCATGGATTGATTGAGATATTGTGCTAGGCTTGCCAAATCAATGCTCATCGACCCTGCGCCTCCCATTGAAGCAGCCTGGCTTTGCATGGACTCTAATGCTTGTTGGGCGGCACGAGCATGAGAGGCAGCCTCTTTTGTTCCAGAATTTTGAGATTGATTTTCACTTTCGAGACTTTTACTGGCTTGTGCCATTTCATGCATGGCGGCATCACCGGTTTTTCCCAGCTTGCTTAGCTCGGAAGATTTACTCTGAGAAAGTTTTTCTAATGTACTGTTAGTCTCTTGGCGCAGCTTCTCCTGCTTTTCTGAAAGTTCCTTTTTTTCCTGTTCCAGTTGTTTGCTTGAATTAGTCTCGGCTTGAGTCTGTAAATTTTCCATTTGTTCGGCCAATTTCTTTTCTTGCGATGCCAGCTTTTGAAACTCTTTTTCCAAGTGCTTCGCTTCTTGCATTTCTTTCATCCGTTCCAGGGCAGCGATGGCATCATCCAAATTTCTTTCCATCTTTTCGTGATTGGCCAGTAAATCTTCCACTCCTTTTTTAAGATCTTCAAGTGATACATTTTGTCCCTCAGCTTTTTTCGCCAAAAGCTCGCGGAGGCTGTCTGACATAACTTCTTGTAAGAGCTTTTGAATCTCGTTCATTTTTTCAAGCAACTCAGGGCCCAAACCCTCGTTCTGCATTTGCTTCTGTACCATTTCCTGTAAATTTTCCACTGCCTTTTGCACATCCCTGAGTGCCTGTGACTGTTCCTCAATTGTTTTTTCCATCAGGTTCTTCTGCATGGCGGCTTGCTTCTCTTTATAGTCCAGAAAGTTTTTTAATTCTTTCTGTTCCTCCCGGTTCTTCTCCAACTCTTGTGAAAGCGCTTGCATCGTCATTTTGCGAAACGGATTTTGCTTTTCTTCCTCCGCCAGATTTTTTCGTAAATCCTTGAGCTCGGTATCCAGATTTTTTTGAGCATCCATTAATCTTTCCAAGTGCTCGTGGCGCTCTTTGCTGGGTAGCGCGGCTTGATCACCCGAGGGTAATTTCTCTCCCATCCGCTGAATCTTTTTCTGTGCCTCTCCCAATTTTGCCAAGGCTTGCTTAGCCTTAGGATCGTTATTGCGTTGAGATAGATCCTGAGCTTGCTCTGCCATTGCAGTACTGAGCCGTTCCAAGTGATTTCTGGGTTCTCGAACCATAATTCGATTCATGTCGAAGCTAGAAAGCTCAGGCAGTTCATCTTTTTTCTGATTATTCTCCAAGCGTTGTAATTTTTTACCCACATTGTTCTGTCTTTGAGCTGCGCTGCGCAACAGAGACTGGGTCTGTGATTCTTGCCGGGCTAGTTCGCGAGAAACCTCTTCGACAGAGGGTAAACGTAGGCGTCGGTACTCGGATCGACCGATTTTAGGTCCAGTGACTGTATCATTATCCCATGCTACAACCCTAAATTCAACAGTATTCTCGGGATATAAGCCCAGGGGATCTAAATCCCATATGGATTGTATCATTCCCGCGGCGCTTTTCTTCAGCCAGGCATTTAAGTTAACCGTGCCAGAGCTGCGTTCATCATTCATCGAGCTGAACACTTTGTATTCAATCGCTAAGCGGCTGATGCCGAAATCATCCCTGACTAATAAGGCTAGGGGTAGCTTTTGATTCAGGTTTAGCAATGTATCACCAGAGGGAGAAAGAATAGTTGCCTCTGGTGGCAGATCCTGTCTTACCGTAAAGCGCTTCAGGCTTTGCGAAGCACTGAGCACACCATCTTCATCCTCAATCTCTAATCGGTAGTCGAAGCCTGTTAAAAAGGTTTTTACAATTTCACTTTTTGATTTGGGAGGCAGAGTATCGGTATGCAAGAATGTCGAACCGAGTGAATCATTATAGCTCCATAAAAAGTGTTTAACTCTCTCGCGGCTTTCCAGTTGCCAGGTGAGAATTGATCCGGGAAGCAGGGCCAAATCATCCCAAGCCTCTGAAAGTGTATCATTGGTTAATCGGGTATAGGCC
>JBBQAD010000414.1:0-3687 GCA_038315885.1 Fibrobacteria bacterium
TTATCGCAACCCAAGAGAGAGAAGGTGATGGCACAATAAACTTAGGCATTCAAAATGCCTCAGGCGAATATATCAATTTGAAGAAAAGAATACCTGGTAATGCTGAATTACTGGACGCTAATGAAAAATATGCTTTGATCAATTTCAGGGAGGAAAAGCATATTGAACTTTGGGACTTGCATGGCTTGAATACCTGGTCTATCTCATCCGAAGTCGAAGTACTTGGCGCTCATTTTCTTTCTCCGACGGAAGCTGAATATTATGTTCACATTCCCAATAAGCTTTTGCGTTTTAAACAAAAACGTTTGTTAAAAAGTATTGCGCTCAATGGAAACCAATGCCAAATTATTTACGATAAAAAATCTTTAGGCGATGCTATAGCAAATTGTGACCAAGGTCATTTATATAAAATTAGTTTTAAAACGGAACGCATCACTGCATTGCCTAAATTAAATGAACAAGCTCTCGAAATAGTGTATCATGATCGCTACCTTCTTTTGAAGTATTCGAACCGGGTAGAATTACGCTCTTCAAATGATTTTCATCAGGTTTTATGGAGCTTGCCTTCGAAGATCCAGGATAAAGCCTATCTCGCTGAAGATGCCGTATACATCTTGGGTCCTTCTGGAATCATCAGCCGTGTGGAACTTCGCAGCGGTAAACTGAGCTGGCAGAAAGACCTGCAATGCCAGTATTTACTTCCCTTTGAAGATCGAATATTTATCCTGACTCATTCACAAACCTGTGCAGCCATCAATTTTAAGGGAGAGCTAATTTGGAGTTATGAGTATGGATGGGATGATGACGTGGTCCTGGTGCCGTTCAAAAACTTGCTGGTTGTGCATTATTCACAAGGTAAACGAATCAAAATTAACCAGGAAATTCTCAGTATAACCAGCCGCTGGCCTGAATATCAATTTACCGCATTGAAAAAAAAGGCTGAAAACGGTGACTGGAAAAACGCCTTGCATTCGGTTGATTCCATTCTGGAGTTGGAGCCGGGTAATGGTCTGGCCTGGTATTTTAAATATGAGTGTTTATCGAATCTAAATAGGCCAAATAAGGAACAGGTCGCCAGTCTCCTAAATGCCGCCCGCTCACTGCATACTCCCATTTGGAGTCGCGATCCCATTTTGTTACAGCTGGCTAAATCAATTGGCGCCAAGTGGGTGTGGAAACGCGGTTATGGGCAGAAGTTTTTTCCGCTCTTGGTTCCTACTGAAAACTATGCCTTCTATTTGGAGAATGATAACCAAACGCTTGTATTATTAGATAATCGTAAAGGCGAACTAATAGATTCGTATCACTTTCCCGAAGAACTCGACTCTAGGCTGCAACTATCTCGTCATGATACACTCTTTTTAAGTAGTGCTACCCGTCTGTATTTCGTGACACCAGCAAGTCCCCCGGGTAAGAATCTCCCCGTTCCCCTAAAAGGACCTCTCTGTCAGGCAATTTCTGTGAAAGAAGGAATTGTGTTTAGCGACTGGCAGGGCCATTTAAATTGGGTTGATATAGAAACCCAGAAAAATAAATGGGAGCTTAAACTCGGTAATGAGGGGCTTTTACTTGATTACCGTTCTGGATCAAATCAAATCGATGTAATCAGTTTAGCGGGTGGTTACTATTCCATCAATACACTTGATGGCAATATCAAGCAAGGCACAGACTTACCTGGGGGAACCATAACAGAAATCGCAGGGTCGAGTGACTATTTATTTGCCGCTTATACCGATGGCCGTCTAATTTGTATTAATCGCCAGAATGCTACAGTCCTATGGGCCAGGGGCTTTTCTGAACAAATATTCAGTCTTAGCACCGGTCGAAATGATGTTTTATTAATTGGAACTGCTTCTAAAAAATTAATCACCCTGGAAAGTTCTAGTGGCAGAATTTTATCGCAGCAGTCTGTTCCCCTGGCTTTATTTAATAGGCCAAGTGCGACTCCCAATGGGTATTGGGTGGGCACAACCGATCCAGCCTTGGAGTTTCGCAATTATGAGCATAAGATTTTACGGAAATATGTCTTGCCCGATTTACCTGGCAACCCGATTTTAACTCCGGATGCTATTTACGTAAGCACTCTGGGAAATTTTATTTTGTCTTTTCCACCCTAGGAGAAATGCTGTCAAAAATAGCTTTGTACACAATCCTGAGAAGACTACATTGAAAATCTTGGAGGCATCTTGAAAAACACCCGTTATATCGTCCCTAACTTTTTTACCGGGATGAACTTTTTAATTGGCATATTCGCAATTTTGGTCATGGTTGAATCTGTTATACGCGCACCAGAAAGAGGAACGCTGCTTGGTTCTGGAAAGGCTCCGGTAATTTTAGCAGCCTGGATGATCATGTGGTGTGTTTTACTCGATAAACTAGATGGTTTTGCAGCTAAACTTTTAAAGGCTTCTTCTGAATTTGGGGCCCAATTTGACAGCTTGGCTGATCTGGTGGCTTTTGGAGTCAGCCCCGGTTTATTGGTCTACTTCTATACCTTGAATGCCAATGAAGAGTGGTTTTCTCGGCATCGTCCCCTGATGGTGGTTTCACTCTCTGTCTTTATGCTCTGTGCTGCGATGCGTCTGGCCAGGTATAATGCCATCGATGTTGATGAAATGAAAGAATATTTTCACGGACTTCCCAGCACCTTTGCCGGCGGTTTTACCGCGCTGACTGTAATTCTATTCGATGAGTACCAGATGCATACGCTTCATTCCCAAGCCCTTCTTGCCTTACCGCTTTGCCTGATACTGATGGGTTTATTGATGGTCAGTCCCTTCTATTTGCCTAAGTTGGTGAAACGTCAAAATAAGGCTTTCAATATTTTTCAAGGAGCCAATGTTTTTTTTGCCTATATCGTCGGATTTGGAATGCGGTTTCCACTGTATCTCTATATTATTGCCTTAGCCTACGGCATTAGCGGTTTTATTATCGGGTATCTCAAACGCGGTACCCTTTTGCAAAACTCTGAAGATTAGAATTAAGCTTGACGTTTTGAGATTTATTGTGGGCAGCTAGAATTTATCATTCCAGGACTTGCACTTATTGGCGTGTTTGGTTCTGTAACAGAAGCAGTACACCATGATTCGGGTCTGTCGCGCATTGTATTTTTCAATCCATCTAGAAAGCTCGCTTTTCCCTCGCTTATATGGACAGCGCTGCTGTCGCGAGTGGAAGCACTATAAAACAAGCTATCAATAACCGTGCTATCGCTTTGGCATAAGAGTTTGAGATGTGCCGAGGTATTAACCAAACTAAAACTGGAATAGGTCATGCTGCTCCAGGTTTGGGTACTTCGCGAAAGTACCAGAGCGGTATTGGGAAGCAAAAGTATTCCGTCTAACTTCAACTGCGTGGTAGCAGTACTTTGACCGTCTCGGGAGATGCGACAATTTTCCAATGTTAAAGTATCAGCGCTTCGATTGCTAAGCTCTAACCATTCACCGTTGGATGAACCTTCTTCTGCACTGGGAATTGCGTAAAATTCACTGATAATCACTTCACCATACAAGGAAGGCTTTTTTCTGGAGCTAGGAAATTGGGCCTTAATTGTTGTTCCTAAAGCCTGTTCCATCTGAATATTTAAACCTGATTGTCCTAATAAGGATTGAAACTTCAATTTGATTTCATTCGCTTTACCTTTAACAATTTTTAATGAATCACTGGCCCGATATAGTACTTGCGAAT
>JBBQAD010000345.1:0-4418 GCA_038315885.1 Fibrobacteria bacterium
AGGCTGTTGCCTTGGTAATCTTTATGGATCCCAATCCCTGGACTGAAACTGGCTATTTAAGTCTCTTAGGGCCCGATGCAGAGGGTAGGTGGTTTGGCCCGACAAAATACACTGTTCAGATTAACAAGCCAATTTCTCCCAATGATAATCGCATTTTCTTAAATGACAGAACCATAGATGAAACTTTTGCTACCCGGACAATAGATAATTTTATCGCGGGCGGTTCTCAGTTTGAGGTGAAATCTGCCATTAATGAGACCGACCCTAATGTGGTAGGTGTAGAATTTAAAATCCCTCACTGGGGTCCTGCAGCTCGTTGGGCACCTGGAGGCTCCATGTATTTCACCTTTGGTTACAATGATTACTTGCAAGACTTGGCTAGTGACTGCTCCGGTTTACCCAGAGCCTATCGTTGGGCTAAGAACTATAAAGTGTATGATGGCACCAACATTAGCGACCGGCCTAAAGGCTGGCGCGGCAAGGCCGATAGCCTTCATTACGACCCATCGCGCTCTGCAGATGGTTGGGGACAGTTGACCTTGCAAAGTGCGGTGATTGAACCAAATCCGATTAAGGAAGCGCCCTGCGAAGTGAATGTAGAGTGCGTCAGTATTCGTATGGTTCAATCGCGGGTGGGTAAAGGCATCAGCCAACAAGGAACAAGCTTGCGGCTTGATGAAATAAGCGAAGGAAAATTGGATATCCTGAATGTGGATGGAAAGCAGCATTCCGTAGCTGATATTAAAAACCATGTTGCAGACCTGAGCGCTCTCCAATTAAAGCCGGGCTACTACTTTGCCCGAATTAGAGGTCAAAAACAAGCCATTCGAATAATGTTGTTTTAAACACCTTACTTGGGACTTACAGATGCACAGAGCCACTGGCCTAATGCTTAGGGCTCTGTTTATAATGCATACTCTGCGCCTTCTTTATTCGAACAAGCTTGGAGCATTACGATGATTCAACGCTTAGCTTTATTGTTTACAGTTGTGGCTAATTTTTGTTGGCCACTTTATACAAAAAGTCATATCTCCGCATTTAGAGTTCTTGACAACGCAATTGTAATCGATGGCCAAATGGACCCCGTTTGGAAAAAGATTGCTAATACTCAATCCGGTTTAGAAAAAATGGATTTGAAAGATTGTAGCAAACTGGTAAATATTAAAGCATCCAGCGACTACAAGTTACAGAACCAGGATCCTTGCCTTGATTCCCTATCGGGCAGTGAAGGACTGATCACCCTACTGAGTGCATATGATTCCCAATTTGTTTACCTGTATTTTTTAGTGCGTGAAGTAGAAGTCTTTGATGGCAGTCAGACTTGTGGAGCACCGAGCGTATGGAAAGCAGATGCCGTTGAAATTTTTATGGATCCCAATCCCTGGAACGAACAGAGCTATCACTCCATCTTTAGTAAAGATGGTTCAGGTCGCTGGTTCGGAACCAGCCCCCTAACGGTTCAAATTAATAAGCCTATTGCTCCTCTGGATTGGCGACTATTTCTCAAAGATCGTACCGTAAATGATCAATTTGATCTACGATCCCAAGAAGACTTCATAGCGGGTAATCAATTCGAAGTCAAGTCAGCAGTCAATCCAATAGACAAACGTATCATCTCCCTCGAATTTAAAATCCCACATTGGGGAGATTCTTTATTCTGGCAAGCTGGTGATTCACTTTATTTCACTTTTGGATACAATAATTACACATCAGAATTATTTGCTGACTGCTCTGAATTACCTAGAGCTTATCGGTGGGCGAAGAATTACAAACGATATGGAATGGTACAATATCCGGGTTGGCGGGCCAGTGAGGATAGTGTTCATTATGACCCATCTCGCTCTGCCGATGGCTGGGGTAAAATGGTTTTACAGCCTCATGTAATCATCGCTGACTCCGAACAAGTTGTACCTTGCATATTGGATGTGAACTGTACCGGAGAATTCGTTGGGATTCGCTATATCTCTCAAAAGACAAATAAGTCTTTGACACAATTAGGAAACACTTTGCAATTCAGTTCTGTTACAGAAGGTATGCTTGAGGTGATGTCAATGAATGGTTCGGTATTATCTGTAATACCCATTCAGCAAAACATCGCTGATCTGTCATCGAGTGGCTTAAAGCCTGGATATTATGTGGCAAAAGTCAAAGGCAGATCCAGTTTGTTTCGACTGTTGATCTATTAGCTGTGAAATAAAATTTTTCGAACATGTGTGTAATGTGCAAAAATTATTATGCAGTAACTGCAGGCGATTGCTGGGTTTTCCGAAATCATAGTAGATGGAACGCTAATCAATTTGATTCCAATTCAAAACAACCAAGTAGACTTAAGTGAGTTACAATTAGCGCCAGGAATTTATTTTGCAGGGGTGAAGGGCCAGGGCTTAGCGTATCGCCTTTTAATCAAATAAAATTTGATATCAAGCCGGTGGCCTAGTAAAAAAGAAGCCAGATGTTTACATTGGGTTATCGCGTTTGCCGCTGCCGTCATATTCGATAGCAATGGTACCCACTGGGCAACCTTCTGCTGACTCTACGATTTGATCGTTGAGGCTCAGATCTGCCCCGTTTCGAATAACCATTTTTTCGGGCACTTCGAAAACCTCTGGACAGGTTGCCTCGCAGGCTCCACACATCGTGCATTCGTTTTCAGATTCATCTAACCAAACTTTGGTAATAGCCATTGCGATTGCTCCTGTTTTCTATAGAGATTATAGAAATTAATGATACCGCTTGCAGGCTAAAATACCAAGCTTTAAGCCTCAAGTGCCATGAAATGGATTTTAAAAGGAGCTAAGATGCTCTTTATTATTTTTTAGGCCTAAGGAAAAAAAATGGATTGCTCATTAATCAAAATTGGCGGATCGATGATGGACAATCCTTTAGAGCTGGCTTCACTCGCAGAATGTTTAGCAGCCCTAAAGCGGAGTGGACGATCCTTGATATTAGCCCACGGCGGGGGAAAGGAAATTTCACGTAATTTGGAGCTACTTCAAGAGTCAGCTCAATTTATTGATGGCTTGCGCTTTACGAGTGAGCGCGCCCTAGCGATGGTAGAAATGACGCTTAGTGCAAGTGTGAATAAGAATCTGGTCAGGCTGCTGAATAAACATCTAGCCCAAGCGGTAGGCATTAGTGGAGTAGATGGACCCACGCTCATTTGTCGCGCCTTAGGAGAACGCTGGGGTCGGGTCGGAGAGATTGAGAGCGTTGATTCAAATCTCGTTTTACAACTTTTACAGGGCGGCTTTCTTCCGGTATTGTCGCCCTTGTCGGTGGACAAACAACAGAACGCTTTTAATGTAAACGCCGATGAAGCGGCTCAAGCTCTGGCGGTTGCCTTACAAGTGAAACGATTAATCTTTATTTCCGATGTAGACGGGGTCAAGAATTCGCAGGGGGAAACCTATAAAAGCTTGCGTTCAAATGAAGCTAAAGCGCTCATAGATATTGGAATCGCCACCGGAGGAATGGTTCCGAAATTGAAGTCCTGTTTAAGTGCTCTAGGGCAAGGGGTTACAGCAGTACATATCTGCGCATGGAAAAATATGCAGGCGCTGGAAGCCCATCTTTTGGGAGAGCCCAAGGATGGAACCATAATCGTTAATGAGCGAGGAGTGTGAAATGGAACTGAGCACCAAAAGTGAAAGAAATAGTTGCAACGAAACAGGCTTCGAAAAAAAAGACTACGAGAAAAAAAACGACAAGAAAATAGCACTTGGGAATGCAAGCATTGAGCAGGACAAAAAGCTTTTTATACAGAATTATGGAAACCGGGATCTTTCCATCGTCCGAGGGAAGGGTGCCTTTGTTTGGGATTCAGAAGGCAGAGAATATCTTGACTTTATCCAAGGTATTGCAGTCAATGCCTTGGGTCACTGCGCCCCACCTGTAGTAGAGGCCATTCAGTCGCAGGCAGCCAAACTCATTCATGTATCCAATCTTTTCTTGCAAGACAGTCAGCAAAATTTAGCTGCTCTATTGCTTCGATATAGCCGCTGTGACAAGGTCTTCTTCTGTAACAGTGGAACCGAAGCAAATGAGGCGGCCTTTAAATTTTCCCGAAAATATTGGGTCAAGCAGGGCCAGGATTGCCGATATAAAATTGTGTCACTCACCGAGAGTTTCCACGGCAGAACCTATGCAGCCCTGGCGGCGACCGGACAAGAAAAACTAAAGCAGGGTTTTGGGCCCATGCCTGAAGGCTTTATCCATAGTCCTGCGGGAGATGCTCAAGCACTCCTCTCCTTATTGAATAGTGAAACACTCGAAAAGGGTGGAATTGCCGCAATTATTTTTGAACCGGTTCAGATGGAAGGGGGAATCATTACCCAAAGTTCTGAAATGGTGACAGTGCTTAAAGAAGCCCAGAGCAAGGGATGTTTACTGATTGCCGATGAAATTCAAAGCGGCTTGGG
>JBBQAD010000156.1:0-7971 GCA_038315885.1 Fibrobacteria bacterium
TTAGACTTTCAAGCCTAAATTCTTCAGTTTTCAGCCTTTTCGAAAATGAAGTTGACTGGCCTCTGATCGCTAGTTGATTCTTTTGATTTGGCTCACAGGTCGATTTAAGAAATATTCTGCGATGTAACCAATTAACGATCCGCCTAAGTAACAGAACAAATCGCTTACTAAAAAATCCGTGCCTAAGAGTAATTCTCCCAAGAAAAAGGAGCGCATTACTTCTAGCCAATGAGGATGGGCTAATTGAGAGAATTCTACCACTACGCTTATCCCAAAAGCGCCTAGGAATGCGGCATAGCGAGGTGATGAAGGAAGCAGAAACCGCAACAACATATAGAGAAAAAGTGCATAGCAGGTATCGCCTGCATAAGAGACGATGATCGCGGGAATCCAGGGAGATTCACCCCGGGAGCCAACTCCCAGAGCAAAGGCGACTGTCATGCCCAACACGTATAAAAAACGCGGGCGAATTTTGGCCTGAATTCTATAAATAGCGGTCTGATTAATAATGACTCCTACGAAGGCCAAAAAGCGAATGAATCCAAGAAAATAACATTTCTCATTACGCTATTCTTACGTCTCAATCATACCGCTTCTTTATGCTCAGCGCAAAAGAAGACCCTGAATGCTGCTATCTTTTTATAAAAGTTGTCTAATAACGAGAGTTTATAGCACTTTGGATTTGGGTAGTGAGTTGCAAAATGGAGGGGCGATTATGCGCTATGAAGATAGAGGGGCATCAGCTGATAAAAGCGAGGTTCACGCCGCCGTTCGCGGTCTCGATCAGGGACTTTTTCCTGGTGCATTTTGCAAAATTCTGCCCGATGAGTTGAGTGGTGATCCGGCGTATGCCATGCTCTTACATGCCGATGGCGCAGGAACCAAGGCGGGACTTGCATACCTCTACTGGAAGGAATGTGGAGATATTTCGGTATTCCGGGGCATCGCCCAAGATGCGGTTGTCATGAATTTGGATGACATGGCTTGCTCGGGTGCACTGGGACCCTTTGTCATGAGTAATACAATTGGGCGCAATGCCAAGACCATTCCAGGTGAAATTATTCGGGAAATTATTCTGGGCTATAGCGAATTTGCATCACTCTTAAGCGAGCAGGGAATTGCATTACATGCCTGTGGCGGTGAGACTGCCGATGTGGGTGACTTGGTGCGTACCTTAATAGTTGATTGCACGCTAGCTTGTCGTCTTCGTCGTGATACAGTTCTGGATGGTTCGAAGCTGCGACCTGGCCTAGTGATTGTCGGTTTAGAGTCGGGTGGACAAGCCATTTATGAATCGTGTGAGAACTCCGGACTCGGCAGCAATGGCTATACTGCTTTGCGACATGAGCTGCTATCTCATTATTACAAATCTCAATTTCCAGAATCGTTCGCACCCGAGATTACTTCAGTGGCCTATACTGGCAAGCATCGGCTTAGTGATACGGTTTCTGGTTCAAAACAAAATTTAGGCTTAAATCTCCTGTCACCTACGCGCACTTATGCACCGGTGATAAAAAAAATTCTTTCTGAATTAAAAACCGAGATTGCTTTTATGGTGAATAACACTGGCGGAGGGCAGACTAAGTGTATCCGCTTTGGTCAAGGTCTACGTTATGTGAAAAACAATCTCTTTGAACCTGGCCCTGTCTTTAAACTGATGTTAACAGAGTCACAAATGTCAACTTTTGAACTCTATCGCACTTTGAACATGGGTCATCGGCTGGAAATATTTTGTGTTCCAGAAAGAGCGACTGAAATTATAAGTATCTCTGAAGAATTTGGGATTCGAGCCCAGGTGATTGGCCATGTAGAAGCCAGTCAGGGTGTGAATGAGGTTCAGTTGAAGGTAGCCCAGGGTGAATTTGTGTATCGCTTGGATTGAACTGCTTAAAGAAAAGGTGAACGGTAAACACAATGAGGCACGCCCTGCTTATGTCCATATAAATGAAGTTGAACACGACAGGGCGTTTTATCCTCTGTGGGCGTCACTTCTACAAATCCTATGTTCATTCCCTTGTAGGGATTAGTCCGAAACTCGCCATCTGCACTTAATCTCTCAATTGAACCTTTTACTTCTCCGTCTTCGCTTTTAAAATGTTGGTTTGTAGCCATTAACAATTTGGATGCGGTTTCGGTCAGCCAGCTTGTTTTATGCGTTAAAGGGCTGGAAATAAACTGATAAATGGGTCTGTTTGTACCCTGGATTTTAATTTCATGAGCACAGCCGATATGGATGTCACCACTCAAAACGATAACACGTTGATGAGGGTTCTTATGAATATTATCTCTTAACAGTTTAAGTACCTTATCTCGGTCTTCAATATGGCCATGAGATGACCATCTATCACTAAAATCTTCATTAGAAGGAATTGCGAGCGAAGCGACTTGAGTCAACGTTTTAGGTAATTGCATAATAGGAACACTTAGCACTAAAATGATCACTTCCTTTTTATGGTTATTTTCAAGGAAGTCTTCTAAGGCTTGCAATTGGATGTTTGATAAGACTCGTCCTTTAGGTCCTCCGGTTCTTTCGCTACGTAAATCGGGAGTAAACACAGCAGCTGGGCCATATTCTAGTTGATAATGAAAGGACTTTTGTAAGGGATTGCTAAGCTCCATACTTCTGGAAGCTTGATAATCCGCAAAGGCTAGCCTAGCTCCTTCGCCATAATTTTTCCACTTATCCTGTTGATGCTCAAGCATTGAACCCCAATTGTCAATAATTTCATGATCATCCCAAATGAGATAAGCGGGATATTCAGCTTGTATACGTACCCATTCGGGGTGCGAAAAGAAGGCGCGGTATCTTTGGTGAAACATACTTCGCACTTTATCAGTAGCTAAATCGAGAATATCTTTTGCCTGTATCTTTGGTAATGATTGTATATAATCGGAGTTAAATAATGAGAGACTTGCAGGCATATCTGTATACATCTGATCGCCGGCCATAAATATTCGCTTGGTATTCATCAATTCCAAAGATTGACGCGCAGCTTTAATCATTTGCTCAGATTCGGGATGCCAGAATCCCTTGTCATCAAAAGGTTGATGACAACTGAAAAAGGCAAAAGAAAAAGGGGTAGAAAAACTGCCCTCCTCAGGAGCAGTGTGGAATTTTCCTTCTCCTAGCCCTAAAGGCCGACCAGTTTTTTTATCGCTTACCTGAAAAGAAAAATCTTTGTCCGAATTAAGACCATCAATCCAAATGCTCGCTGTCCAATCATTGTCAGGATTATGAATCGATACTTGACATTCACCCTTTTGCTGGGAATTAGCCTGCTGCCATCGGATCAAAACCTCCCCTGGACCATCGTTCTTTAGCCAGATAAGGGCTCGATTTTGAGATACAGCACCTACTGCGATCATTTGACTTAATTCGTCGCTAAAGTGGTGTAGTTTCTGCATTTCTAACCTTAGTACTAAGGGACGCAAGCAAAAAAAGTTTAGATAAGTGATTTCAGGATTGATTCACGAATCATTAACATGAGAGCGAATCCTCTTTAAGATTGTTTGATGAATACCAGTACAATATTTCTTCAAATTAATCCAGCCAAAACTCACCCTTTAGCCCTAACCGGGAATCGGGGGCTATCCAGACTTGAAATTGACCCGGCTCAGTGATATAAATTCCCTGGGAATTGTGGAATCCCAAGTCCGAACTTTTTAAGCGAAACACAAGCTGCCTTTTTTCTCCTGGCTCTAAATTGATGCGTTGAAATCCTTTCAGCTCGCGCCTAGGTCTGGGAATGCTGGCAGCCACATCGTGCACATAAAGTTGCACCACCTCAACACAATCTCGATTGGATTCGTTTACAATTTCTGCGCGAATTTCGAGCCATTCATTCGAATCCACCTTTGCACTAATTCGAGATTTCGAAATTTGTAATTCTTTGTATTTGACCTGACTGTAACTCAGACCAAATCCGAAAGGATAGAGTTCGTAAGTAGCTCTGTCTACATAACGAGTATGATTGCCTCCATTGTCGCGACTACGTCCCGGCAAGCGTTGATGATAGTAAAGAGGCATTTGGCCTACATGCCTCGGTAAAGTAATGGGTAATCGCCCTGACGGATTGATACTCCCTTCGAGTATATCCAATATTGCATTACCTGCTTCAATACCAGGATGCCAACAATAAAGAATGGAAGCCAGATTCTCACTTTCCCACTCTAAACTGAGAGCCCTTCCTGCAAAAACCAGAAGAACAATCGGCTTACCGGTTTTCATTAAGGCTTGTAACACTGCTTGTTGGGGCTTAGGCAAATTTAAATCAGTCCGGCAATGGGCTTCGCCACTCCATGAACAAGGTTCTCCTGCTGCAAAAAGAATGATATCGCTTTGTTCGGCAACTTTTATCGCCTCTGCCAGGAGTTCTTGATTTAATTCTGGAATAGAATCAGATGCATAATTTGCCTTCGGTAATTCGTAAGCTTGCGCATATCTAATGGATTCTGCCTGTAATGGTGAATGTTCTTGTCGTGATTCTAAGGCTTGCCATAGAGTTATAGCATCCTCTGCTAGGCCACAAGTATTCCAGGTTCCCAGCATTTCGCCGGCTTCTTTAGCCAATGCTCCAATGATGGCCAACTTCTGCCTTGGCTTAAGGGGCAAGATATTGCTTTCATTTTTTAATAACACAATGGACTGCTGGGCACTTTTCCGAGCGAGTTCGCGGTGCTCGACGCAGAGTATCACTTGCGAGTGTTCCGATGAAACGAAAGGTCTCTCAAATAAACCCAACTTGATTTTAATCCGTAAAATTCTACGCACGGCATCATCTATCAAGCTGGGGTCGATGCGTTTGTTCTGTAACAGTTCTGCTAATTTATTGAGATATCCAAAAGATTGCATATCGAGATGCAAACCTGTCTTTAGGGCTATTTCTACCGCCTCTGATTTGTCAGCCGCCATACCCTGGTCAATAAGTTGATAAATAGCGTTCCAGTCGCTAACGACCAAGCCCTGAAAATCCCATTCACCATATAAGATTTGTTGATATAACCACTGGTGGCCTGAGGCGGGAATGCCATTCAAAGTATGATAGGCGCTCATCAGGGTTCCAGCTCCTGCCTCCAGCGCGGCTTTAAAAGGAGGGAGATACACATCACGCATTCTTGCTTCAGAAACCTCTGCATGATAATAATCCAAACCGCCTTCCATTGCGCCATAGGCGGCAAAGTGTTTCGGGCATGAAACCATGGTATGCCCGGGTATGGCATTCTCGGTTTGAAAGCCGCGCACACGGGCCGCAGCGGCTATTTTTCCGAGATAGACATCTTCGCCGGCTCCTTCAGCGATGCGGCCCCAGCGTGAATCGAGGGCGATATCTATCATAGGGGCGAAGGTCCAGTGAGTGCCGCTAGCCAAGGCTTCTTTGGCTGCCACTCGCGCGCTTGCTTCCATCAATTCTGGATTAAAGCTGGCAGCTTCTCCTAAGGGAATGGGAAACACGGTACGGAGACCATGAATTACGTCATCGCCGATCAACAGTGGAATGCCAAGCCGGGATTCTTCGGTTGCTATTTTTTGTAAACGATTGACTGTATCTCTATCTCGAACAGATAGCAAGGCACCTATGCGTCCTTCTCTGATTATTTGTTCCCAATTTTGATCCTTAGAAAAGAATTGCCAGGATAGTTGGTGCATCTGGCCAATTTTTTCGGAGAGTTCCATTCTTGCCATAATGGAACTGATCTGAGCCTCTTCAGCAGTATTGATGGCAAGAAAGTTTTTTGACGAATTTTTCATAAAACAAATTTATGAAATGTTGATTAGAAATGAGAACAGATCGAGGAGTAGAAATGCTAAAAATTTGATCTATAAATAAAATTTTCAGCTTCTAAAAAGCAGGATTTTGGAAATTTAATCCAAAGCGTAAGTCTAAGAATTATTTGTTAACAAGCCCCGACGCCGCGCAGGCAACTGGTTACAGTCTTTAGCAAGATTACCATATCGAGTAACAAACTCTGATTGTTGATATAGTAAATGTCATAGTCCATGTTCTCATGGATGGCCAGAGCCCTATCTGACGAGATTTGCCACAGGCCGGTAATTCCAGGTTTCACATTAAGCCGTTGCCGTTGTAACTCATTATACTTTTCTACGATAAAGGGCATCTCGGGACGGGGGCCGACCAAGCTCATATCTCCTTTCAGAACATTCCACAACTGGGGCAATTCATCTAGGGAGCTACGACGCAAAAATCTACCCAAGGGAGTAATACGGGGGTCATGTGAACTTTTGGGAGTTTGTGCATAAACAGGTGCATCGGTATACATCGAACGGAATTTATAAAACCAAAATTGTTTGCTATTGCGCCCTACTCGCTTTTGCTTAAACAACACTGGGCCAACGCTGGTTAGTTTGACACCCAAGGCTATCAGTAGATAAAGAGGGCCTAAAGCCAACAAAAGGCTTCCAGAGGCAAGCAGATCAAAGCTTCGTTTAACGATCATTGTTCGAAACGAGTATTTCGGTTCTTGTACTCCAATTAGCGGAATCCCTTCGACTTCGCTAACTTTCACTCTTTGTATCACGATGTCATAGAGTGAAGGAACAATCTGAAATTCACATTTGGCTTCTCTGCATACGTTGAGTATGTCTATAACCACTTTTGAGGGTACTTGGGGTAGGGCTATAAAAAGACGTTTCGCTTCAGTCTTTGCCAGAATCTCGCGGAGTTTAAAAAAATCGCCTAAGACCGGAACACCTTGGATTTTTGAACCGTTCAAAGCGGCTTTATCATCAATAAAACCAGCAACATGGTATCCTAATTTGGGACTGCGGCGCATTTTTTCAAGCAAGCGTTGGCCCACTTCGCCGGCTCCGTAAATCAAGGCTGACGTTTCGATAAACCCGCAAGACATGATAAAACTGTTAAAGCGGAAAAACGCGTAGCGTTCCAGAAAGAAGGCGAAGAGTAGCATCCCAAAAGTCAGTAAAAATATACCGCGACTTAAATAAAATTCATGGGCTAAAAACAGGACTGCCAATACCAGGCCGCAACCTATCATCCAGGTTTTTAGAATCAGTTCAAATTCTTTTACGTTGAGCAGACTTCTCTGGGGATGATACAGCCCGTTCACCTTGAAACCGATCAGAAAAGTAACCAGTGTAACACCTAAAATAAAACCATAGCGACTCATCGACTCGGGTTCAAAGACATCCATTGCAACTTTGGGCCCCATCCAGCCCCATAGAGTATAAGCGGCGAGAAAGCTGGCAATGATGGTAAGTGCATCGGCGGCAACTTGAAGAAGCGTTAATATTTGGCTGTAATTCGCTAAATTGATGAGCCTGGAAGGAGAACGGTACTCTTTTAAACGGTCTTTTTTGGTCTTCTCATGAAGTTCAGTCGTGAAATCAGCAAAGGATGCAGCATTTTCCTGGAGGGAATCGACAAGTGAGTCCTGAACGAGGGTATTTTGTCCTCCAGAACTATATTGGCCACTTAAATCACTTTTTTGCACGTTGAGTAAACCTCGGCACTGAAAACAATCGAATTTGGCTTAATTCCACCCCCAACCAACCTAATTAAACTTTAAAAGAAATTGCGGTGGTGGAAGCCAAACCATTGTATCCCCAACCTTCTAGCAATTGCAAGAAAATTGAGACAGTTTAAAATAATGAATCGGATTATCTTTGCCCAATGATTTCTAATGTTTTTTTAACAATTTTTACGAAAAATCTCCCTATCTTTGCCTAGCTTAGGATTAGGCTTAGCTTTAGGCTTTACCGGCTTAGTCCAATCTCCACAAAATGCACATGGTCTAAGGTGAATGTGCTATACTGAGAATTGAGAAGCATTGAAATGGCTAGGGGCAGGAAAAATTTCTATGGTCCTTGGGCATCTGAAATTCAGGACCCTTGGCTAGCCCTTAAGGACTAAACAATTCCTAGTGAATTGGCTTTAAAAAGGGCTTCTAACCTAGTCTCTGACAGAAAAAGTAAGGAGACACATTTATGAGAAA
>JBBQAD010000347.1:0-4408 GCA_038315885.1 Fibrobacteria bacterium
CAACAGATTCCCGACCTTTGCAAGAACGCGGTTTTTGCCATTGAAGATAAGGCCTTTTATTCGCACTGGGGTGTCGATTTAGGTGCGTATCCTTCTGCCTTGTTGCCAGCACTTTTTGGTGGCCGGGTTCGGGGAGCTTCCACCTTGACTCAGCAATTAGCTAAGAATTTGTTTCTGACTCCTGAGCGTTCCATTACTCGAAAATTGCGTGAACTGCTTTTGGCAATTCAGATTGAACGAACCTATACCAAAGATGAAATCTTAGAGTTTTACTTCAACCAAGTTTATTTGGGGGCGGGTGCCTATGGTTTTCAAGCGGCCTCCCAGCGATACTTTGGTCGCTCTTTAGATTCGCTTGCCATCGGAGAATATGCCATTCTTGCCGGTTTGCTGCAACGCCCCGAAGCCTATCGGCCCGATAAAGCTCCAGGCCTGGCTCGTGAACGTCGAAACACTGTTTTGTCTTCTATGCGTTCAACTGGATACATCACAAAACGCCAAATGGTCGAAGAGATGACCAAGCCCATCGTATGCACGGGCACCGAACCAGAAAACCACCGGGCTGCTTATTACGTAGAAACCATTCGCCAATTCATGGAAAAAAACTGGGGTGAAAACTTCATTTACCATCAGGGCGTAAATGTATACAGTACCCTTGATCGGGCCTTGCAACATTATGCTGAATCCTGTATGGTTAATAATCTCAATTCTGTTCAGCGTAGAATGAAATACCATACTGCACGGGTTTTGGCAATGCCACAGCGCCTTAAAACACCCTTGGATACAATTGTCCGCCACTGGGAGAAGTATTATGCCCGTTTTGATACTCTTTATTTAAGCAAAGATACCGCAGCAAATGATTCCGACAGAACCTTTCCCGATTCCCTTCGGTATCATCATGCCCAGTCGGCCCTAATAATGATTGATAACCGCACTGGTGCGGTGCGAGCCCTGGTGGGTGGTGAAGATTTTAATGTATCCAAATACAACCGTGCCTTGCAGGGAAAACGTTCTCCCGGATCATCGTTCAAACCTTTTGTCTACGCTGCGGCGATTGACAACGGTGCCAGTCCGGGAAATCAGGTCGAAGATCAGCCGATTACCATACCCGACCCAATGGACACATCCAAGGCGTGGCGTCCCCATAATTACGAAGACAAATTTGAAGGTGCCATGACCATGAGGCGTGCCATGTATCTCTCCAAAAACCTTCCGGCAATTCAGGTAGGCATGCAGTATGGACTCAACACTGTTGTGTCTTATGCCCGGCGGTTCGGGCTGCGTAACAATGTACCCGCAGTACCCTCGGTATCGATTGGAAGCTGCGAAGCCACGCTGATGGAAATGGTTTCAGCATATACAACATTTCCTAACTACGGAATTCGGCCTGAGCCCTATTTTGTGGAAGAGATTACTGATAGACAATCATTGCCGGTCTATCAGAATATTCCAGTGACACACGAAGTCCTAAGAAAAGCCAGTGCCTGGATTGTACTGACCATGATGAAAGATGTCAACATTAGGGGCACAGCCGCAGCGGTGTGGGCGAGCGGTTTTCGCCATCCTTCTGGCGGTAAAACCGGAACAACCAATGACTATACCGATGCTTGGTATATCGGCTATACCAATTACTACACATTGGGAATCTGGGTGGGTTGTGATGATCATTTTCCCTTGGGTAACGGTCATACAGGAACGAAGGACGCGGTGCCGGTGTGGTTGGATGTAATGAATTTTGCCCATAAGGAAATGCCAATCAAAGACTTTCCACAACCAGATGGCGTGACAAGCGCAAAGGTTTGCATCAAATCAGGGCTGCTTGCGCAAAGTTTTTGTGACAACACTTTCAGCGATTATTTTTTAGCGGGGTATCAGCCGACAGAAAATTGTGAGCGACGTTACCATTCGACTTTGGGAAAAGAAAAGGGAGCGAATCTTTTTAATACTGAGTCACGGCCGAATCCGCCCACTAATCCATTAAATAACGGAAGAGTGCGCAAGACTTTTTAAAGTTTGTATTCCGAAGCTTCTCTAGCGATTTGGATGCTGACCTTCGGATCGATTTTTTTCCCGGCTTTTTGAATCTCTTTTTCAAACTGAGACATAAAGCGATCATCATGTTCAGGATGATGATGAAAGATTAACAGTTTGGCTACCCCTGCCTTGGACGCGATTTCCAGGCCTTTTTCCCAGGTACTGTGTCCCCAACCTTTGTATAACTGTTCATATTCCTGAGGAGTGTACATTCCATCGTAGATAAGCACATCGGCATTCCTAGATATTTCAGCGATACGTTTATCCATTCCGGTTTTGTAATGTTCTGTATCGGTTGCATAAACAATGGATTTTCCTGATTTTTTTTCATTAATACGATAAACATTGACTCCATTAGGGTGATTGCCTGTGGTAGACTGCATCAGTCCTATGGCTTTCCCGTTTTTATCAACTATGGGGATATCGCTGGGAGCCTTGAAGTCGATGTAATCAATATTTGCCTTTAGAGAATGCAAAGAAACCGGAAAATTAGGCCCCCGCATCTGAATATTCATGACTTCATGCAATTTAAATTTCCCCCGGGGAGAGCCAAAAACTTGCAGAGAAATTCCCTCTCCATATACTGGGGCGAAGAAGGGGAATCCTTGAATATGATCCCAATGAACATGGCTTAAAAAGAGATCGATTTTAGGAATTTTTTTGCGTTTCAGAAGACTGTTCCCTAATTGTCGGATTCCTGTTCCAGCATCAAAGACAATTAGATTGTCACCAAACTCCACAGAGACACATGAGGTGTTACCACCCACTTTTGCAGTTTCTGGTCCTGGTGCCGCTATGCTGCCACGAACACCCCAGAATTTAAGTTTCATGTATAGAATCTTTATGCAAGTTTTTTGTGTTTCAATTGTATCAATTGAGTTTAATTATAGGCAAGTCTAGAGTCAAGAAACTGTAAAACAGGACTAATCCTGTTTTAGAAAATCAGTCACATTTAGCTTGACTTGCTCTAAGCCTATAAGCTCTGGTTTGGGAGCGGAGCGTGGTTTGAATTCGCACTGTTGATTTTCCAAAGTTTTTTTGCTGATAGCCAGTCGCAGAGGAATTCCCCAAAGATCGCCATCCTTGAATTTCACTCCTGGTCGTTCATCTCGGTCATCAAAAAGCACTTCATGACCTTGGCTTAAGAGCTCCTGATATAGTCTTGTGCAGGCTTCCAAAACAGGCTCATCTTGTCCAATCGAGACCAAATGGATATGAAAAGGTGCGATTGACTTTGGCCAAACCGGGCCAAAGTCATCGTGATACTTTTCACACACCGAGGCCATCAGACGGCCAATCCCAATCCCGTAACATCCCATAATTGCGGGATTTTGTTTTCCCTTATCGTCAAGAAAGTTACACTTCATGGATTCGCTGAATTTGGTGCCCAGCTTGAAAATATTTCCAATTTCAATTCCACGAATCGCCTTTAAGCGTCCCTTTCCTGTGCTGCAAAGATGGCCTTCTTCGGCTATGGCAAAGTCGCCTAATTTTTGAGAATTGAAATCCCTTCCAAAATTCACATTGCGATAATGAAAACCTTCTTCGTTAGCGCCGCCTACAAAATTGGATCCTGATTGGATGGAAATATCCACCAGAACTTGACACCCTTTGGTTTGCTCAATATTAAGAGGTGAGGCATAACCGGGCTCCATGCCGGCAGAACGAATTTGTTCTTCGTTGGCTGGGCTCAGCCCAGGAACTTTTAAGTAATTCTTTATTTTCGTATCACTGGCATTTAAGTCACCGCGTAACACGATGCAGATGAGCCCTGGGTTGGCATCATAGAAAACCATTTTCATGGTTTCTTTAGGACTAATTGTCAAAAAGTTGGAAACTTCTTCAATGGTTTTTTTATTAGGGGTAGCGACCTTTTCTAAAGGTTTCATTTCATGTGGCTGAGATTCGCGATCAAATTCAGCGATTTCTTGATTTGCAGCATAACCTGATTCTTCTCCGATGATGAGGCAATCTTCCCCATGCTCGGTTTCTAACATGAATTCATGGGCCAGCTTTCCACCCATGATGCCTGTGTCTGATTGTACAATAACTGGTTTAATCCCTACGCGCTTGAAAATGCGCTCATATGCCTGGTAGGCTTGAGTGTAAAACGAATCGAGGTTGTCTTGATTGTGATGGAAGCTATAGGCATCCTTCATAACAAATTCTCGAACCCTGATTAGTCCTCCACGGGGTCGTGGTTCATCCCTGAATTTTAATTGAAACTGATACACTACAAAGGGCAATTGTTTATATGAATTAATGACGCTTCTGGCTAAATCTGTAACCGCTTCTTCGTGTGTCATTGCCAATACCATCGGGTGCCCGACACGGTCTTTGAAACGTAACAGTTCATCGCCGATGACTTGATTTC
>JBBQAD010000193.1:0-6895 GCA_038315885.1 Fibrobacteria bacterium
GCCAAGAAGCCGATTTCCTATCTGATCATGATTTTGTGCACAAACCACAAAATGGCTAGTGTGAAACGCCTCCACATCATTCCCATGACTTCTTTTTCTGGCTTTGGAATAATTTCCGTTGTAGGCAAATCCCTTTTGTAATACTTTTTCCAGATGTTTCACTAACCCGAAATCCGAGTAATAGCCGTTTGTTTCACCGCTGATAACAGTATGTATGGCATGGTGAAAATCATCATTCCATTGAGAATCCATCTGAAAGCCTCCCTCACTGCGAGGGCGAATAATGCGAGCATCATTGAGATCACTTTCTGCAATCAGGAATTTGGGGCTATCCGTATGCCCAAACTCTTCTTCTACCCTCTGAGAAAGTCGCTCCAGAAAGGGCTTTGCCCCAAAATCACAGATTGCATGAACGGCATCCAGGCGAAGCGCATCTATATGAAACTCTCTCAGCCAGTAGATAGCGTTTCCAATAAAATATTCGTTGACACAGTCACTATAGGCCCCATCAAAGTTCAGACTGTCTCCCCATGGGGTCTTATATCGATTGGTAAAGTAGGGTCCAAACTCCCTTAAATAATTTCCCTCGGGTCCCAGGTGATTGTATACAACATCCAGAATGACAGAAATATTTATCTTATGACACTCATTGACAAAGTTTTTAAGACCTGTTACTCCGCCATACGATTCCTGAACAGCATAAGGATAGGCTCCATCATATCCCCAATTTCGTGAGCCCGGGAATTGTGCGACTGGCATAATTTCGACAGCTGTGATACCCAGTTCTACCAAGTGAGACAGATGTTGAATGGCTCCCTCAAAGTTACCTTCCTTGGAAAATGTGCCTATATGTAATTCATAGATGATATAGTCATTTAACAAAGTCGGAGTAACCGATTCATCGGTCCACAGAAACTCAGAGTGATCAACGAGCATAGATGGGCCATGCACCCCTTGCGGTTGGGCGTGTGATGCCGGGTCAGGCCATTCTACAGAATCGTCCAAACGATACTTATACAAAGCACCATTTTTCATCTTGGGTACTGTTACAGACCAGAATCCTTTTTTATCAGCTTCCATTTCAATCAACTGATCACTCGGTTCGATAATGTGGAGTGAAACATCTTTTCTAAGGGGTGCCCATACAGTAAAGGTGCCCGCTCCCCCATTTAGTCTAGCTCCCGGTTTTTTCAATGTTTTCCCCTGGTTTTTGAAATAAATACCACCAAAGAGCGTGCATTTACTTGATATTTTACGAGTTGTTGTTCCGACTCGGTTGGAATACTCCCTTCTTGATTTGAATCGATTATCAATTGCCAATTTCCAGTATTTTTAGGTATAGCAAACTCCAAGGGTTCCCAAAAGGCATTAAAAAGTATCAAGAAGGAATCATCGATAATCTTATTTCCATACGCATCCACATCGGGGATAGCATCCCCGACCTGTAACACAGCCAAAGATTTAACAAATTCGGTCTTCCATTCTTTGACTTGCATTTCCTTTCCATCGGGTTTGAACCAATGGATATCTCGAACTCCTCTCCCTTTAATCTTTCTACCCTGAAAAAATGTTTTCCTTCTAAAAACCGGATGTTCTTTGCGAAGCTTAATCAATTTTTTGGTAAACTCGAGTAAATCCTTGCCCTCCTCGTCAATATTCCAGTTGATCCAAGAGATTTCAGAATCTTGGGCATAGGTATTGTTGTTACCACCCTGAGTGCGTCCAAACTCATCTCCTCCAAGTAACATTGGAGTTCCTTGGGAGAGAAACAAAGTGCCAAATAAATTTTTCATTTGTCGAATTCGTAGTTTACGAATTTCTTGATCTTCGGTATCTCCTTCCACACCACAGTTCCAACTGTCATTCTCATTTGTTCCGTCACGATTTTCTTCTTTATTGGCTTCATTGTGTTTTTCATTATAGGAAACCAAATCACGTAAACTAAAGCCATCATGACAAGTGATAAAATTGATGCTGGCATGAGGATTTCGATTCGTATTTTTATAAAGATCGCTAGAACCGGTAAATCGATAACCAAACTCATTTAATTGACCATCATCTCCCTTCCATAATCTTCGTACAGTATCACGATAGCGTCCGTTCCATTCTGTCCACAGTTCTGGAAAATGTCCGACCTGATATCCCCCTGGCCCCAAATCCCATGGTTCGGCAATCAGTTTAACAGTTGATAATACAGGATCCTGAGAGACTAGATGAAAAAATGTGGAAAGTGTGTTCACTTCATAAAATTCGCGGGCCAAGGTAGCAGCCAAATCAAAGCGGAATCCATCAACATGCATTTCAGTCACCCAGTAGCGCAGACTGTCCATCAAAAACTGTAATACTCTAGGGTGACGCATATTAAAACAACCACCACAACCTGAAAAATCCATATTATAGCGGAGTTCTTTGGGATTTAAAAAGTAATATGACGCGTTATCTATTCCTTTAAAGCTTAATGTGGGTCCGAAATGATTTCCTTCAGCAGTATGATTGTATACCACATCCATAATCACTTCTATACCGGCACGGTGTAAGCTTTTGACCATATTCTTAAACTCGTTGACTTGTTCGCCCTTTTTTCCCTGAGATGAGAATCGGAAATCTGGAGCAAAAAATCCAATTGTATTATAACCCCAATAATTAGATAAGCCTTTTTCTATCAGCGACCTATCGTTCACAAATTGCTGAATTGGTAACAATTCAATGGCGGTTATACCTAATGAAACTAAATAGTTAATAATAGTTTCACTACCTAAGGCCGCATAGGTTCCCCGAATCTCTTCAGGGATATTTGGATGCAATTTGGTGAATCCTTTAACCTGGGCTTCATAAATAATTGTTTCATTCCAGGGAATACGGAGTAATTCATCCCCCTCCCAATCAAAGTTTTGATCGATAACTATTGACTTTGGAATAAATCCCGAAGAATCTCTATCATCCTTTGACAAGTCTTCTTCAGTTGAACCTATGGTGTATCCAAAAAGGGCATCATCCCATATCACTCTACCCGCCAAGGCCTTTGCATAGGGATCAATAAGGGCCTTTGCCGGATTAAATCGATGGCCTTCTTTTGGCTCATAATGTCCGTGAACTCGATAGGCATAAAGCTGTCCGGGGCCAATACCTGGTAAGTAACAATGCCATATTGAGGCTGATTTACTGTGGATAGTTATTGTTTGAACAGGATGCTGATCCTCAGTTGAATCAAAGAGTATTAATTCAACACTTTCCGCATTCTCGGAGAAGAGGGAGAAATTAGTGCCCTTGCCATCCCAATTTGCACCTCGGGGATAAGGTTTACCTGGCCAAATTTCGTTCATGATTACAATTCTCCATGTTGGCTTCAATATGCATAAGTCAAGCCGTTTAAAGGACTTTTAAACTTTTTTACGTGGTTAAATTACAAGGAATCGCACCTAAACGTTTCTGTAGTTTTAAAAAACCAAGGGCTGATACTCTAACAGTCCAACGACCTGCTAGTGTCACCAAGACCAACCGAGCGAGCTTCCTATTTGTAATGTCATATCTCGGTTTAAAGATCCTCGTCTCCAGACCAAACCATCGAAAAAATTGAGATCATAAAAGAGGGAGCCCAGTGTAAGACCCAATACCAATTTCGATGGAAATTTGTATTGTAATCCCATTTGTGCTTTACTGATCCACCCTATCTGCTTAGCTGTGGATGTTCCATTGAGATAATCAAAAGTCAGAGCCCAATCTGAGCGTGTTCCAATGCGAAGTTGCGGGCCGAGTAAAAAAAATGCACCAGAAAACTGATATCCTTGATCAGGTCGAGCAATATCTTCTAAACGAGTAACGATATAACCGCTATTGATGGTAAGACCCAAGCCTACTTTGGGAGAAGCGAGAAATACAGTGTATTGCAGATCGGTCATATGAGTTCCTCGATAAAGATCTCCGCCACCGCCTTCCCAGTTTGAACCGGAGTAGGTATATGCACCTTTTACTTCTTGAGAAACGGGTACATCATTTTTGTTAACACTTAAATCGTAAATGACTTTTGGCAAAAAAATGATAGCCCCTCCGACCACCACTACCACAACCGCAACATAAACCCATTCACCCCAATCAGAAAATTTTCTATCTCCCTTATTGCCTACATCATGTACAAAGGCAGCCACATAGGTCATGGTTCTATCGGTTTTCACCGAATATTCCCTGTCTTCAGGAGCCGAGGATGCGAGGGAATCTGAAGGGAGCAATTGCTGGTTTACGCTAACTGCTTTTTGTATAGAATCCAAACATTCAATGCGCGAAAGTGTATCTAATTGGTCACAAACAAAAACTGTAGTTTTTTCAGACTGAGACTCTTTAACAGTTTGTAACGAATCAACTTGCGTATGCCCAGGTAGTAGAAAGAGTGTTACTAGAAAAACAAAGGAAATAGCCGAGTTGTTTATCTTAATCAAGGCAAATTTAGATAGGCTGCACATTATCATCCACCACGTTGAGGTTAGCGGGGTCAATTTAGCTATTCGCTGCCCCCAACCGAGCCTGCCAAATTTGAATCAACCCAAACAGAATACGACTCTGTGGGATCACCGAAGAAGTGTTCATCATGGGTATTTTCGATATGGCCACTCGAAATCACTCGGCCTTCTCTATCTTTGACTTCGTAGGGCAATGCATCGCCATGCCACTCCGTTACCTCTCCGTCCTCATCTTCGAAACGAAATTTTACTTCCCAGAGGGGAGCGATGAAATTGGCTTGATAGCGCCTTAATCCATAAATGGGACATTCGGTTTCAGTATGTTTGGTATTGCGCGAAGCGGGGCAATTTAAAGTGGGTGCATCTCCTTCTGAAAAGAGTAACAATTCAACCCGGCGATTGGTTTGAGAACGATATGCATCTCTCCGAGAGGCTTCAATGGGGAAGCTTTCTCCACAGGCAACATACTTTTTGTTATCATCAACAAATTTCAACCGATTTCTATGATCAGACATGGCTGACACTTCGGTGCTTAGGCCTTTGGCAATTTCCCATTGGTAACAGTCAAAGAATGCCGCCCAATATTCCTTTTCTAGCTTGCCTCCAGAAACCTGTGCTTGGCTTAGGTCAGCCTCGGAGCCACAGCCAAGTTCATTTTTATGACTGTTATAATTATCCTTGAACTGTTCCAATGCCGTTCGAGTAGCATCCCCAAAAACTCCATCGACCGCTCCAGGATTGCAAGACCAGCCCAAACGCTGTGCATAGTGTTTTAAAATTTGTTGATAGTCCTCGGTTTTATGTTTGCCATGACATGAGTCTGTCCAGCTGTTGCGATTATTCTCTAGAAGAGATATAATAGATTGGGCACGGTCAGCAGACAAATTGAAGTTATACAAGACTTGGCCTGATGTATCGGTATGCCCGGCAATGAGAAGTTTTTTGTTGGAATGGGTTTCTAGATATCGAAAAACCAGAACCAAAGCTCCAATGCCCGATGCGGTTTGAGAAGCGCCATTTGCTGACGATGCAGAAGACATAGAGCTAGCCGAACCATCGGAGGCTCCAGGACCTTCTGGAGCCGAAGGCAACACGACAACACTGTTATGATTAAAGAGGGTATCCTCCATTTCAATCGTCCACATTTGCAGGGATGCGACCACAGGAATCTGAGCAGAATTAGCGCTTGAACCCACATAGTCTAGTTGAAAAAATGTTTCCAATGATTCAGTATTGGTCTCTGGTGCCTCTTCTGCATTGGCTTCGACTGTAATAGAAGGTTTCTCTTCTGATAAAGGAACTTCCCATACGATTTCAACCTTGTTTTGCACAATTGTTCCAGAAAACTCTCGCCAGCGTCGATTTGGTTTACCCTCTTCCACCTGATAAACAATTGCAAACACAGTTTGAAAATCGCCTGATTTGTCTACATCGGCCCGTAACGTATAACGCCGACCTCGTTGTAATTCGCTTGCTTCGCGATTCTCTTCATCCAACCATTGTAAATTTCGAAGTCGTGCAGGGGGAAGCGCAGCGGTTAAGGGGCTGCTACTTTTAAGTCCATGATTGGGCAGCTCGGCTTCAAAGAACATCGCGCCCGTTGTATTTTCTTTACTAGGTTGATATTGGGTACGAAATAAATTTGAAAATATTTTTCCTTTTAATGTATCCAGGGGGGCGCCATCTTTATCCCGAACAGTGATTTTTAGGGATGCTCCATCTGCTACATAAACAGTCATCACTTCCAATGCAATATGTCCATCGCCTACCACGGCATTATTGCCCCAGCGTGCAGCTACAATGGCAGAAGGAAGTTCAATTTCCAGAATTTCGTCGGTTTTACCTTTGTAAGTCGGCATTTCAGTTTCTCTTTTTTAAATTCTCAAGCCGTTTAAATTCTAATGTAAGAATCTACTTTTTGAATCTATGTCAATCTAACTATCGGAATGATAGTTTGCTTTCTGACCGCTTCGCTGCTCGGGGTCGGCGGACTCTTGGCCCTTGATGAATTGCAAGTACCCTGCTAGCTACACGCCAATGTTTTAGTGAAGCACTCGTTTCAGAGCGGCGCCGACCATTGTCGGGTCTTTAGGCCTCGCGACTCTGCTAATCACAAAAAAAGAGACAGGCCCCTGGTGACGGCTGATTACAGGGAGAAAGACACAAATTTATACAAAGGCCACAATGATTTATACTGAATTCATTCTTAATGTTATCGAAAAATGGAAAAGGTCTAAGAAGTCTCCATTTCGTTCTAATAAATAATTACCGCCGTCTTCAGTGGCCTATCTCTTTATTTGTAGCCGCTTCGCTGCTCGGGGTTGGCGGACTATTGGCCCTTGATGAATTACAAGTACCCTGCTAGCTACACGCCAATGTATTAGTGAAGCACTCGTTTCAGAGCGCCGCCGACCACTGTCGGTTCTTTAGGCCTCGCGACT
>JBBQAD010000265.1:0-5557 GCA_038315885.1 Fibrobacteria bacterium
GATCATCTATGGGAATGATGTCGTAAAAATCCCCACCCACTTTACCTGTCGGGATATAGTCGGCCCACAAACTCCAGCCCTTTAATCGAGGCAGAGTTTTTGGCAACAATCCTTCCTGTACCTGCTTGGCCATATCGAGCTCCATTTCCATTTCACTCGAAGCCCGTTCTAGATGCTGTTTCACTTTAACCAATTCCTGGTTCTGAATGGAGAGTTCTTCGGTACGGGCATTGACCTTATCTTCTAATTCTAAAGCATTGGCTTTAAGTCGTTTTTCCATCTCCTTAAATTTTGTAACGTCGGTCACAAACCACACTCGTCCTATCAAACGATTCTGATCATCCATAATGGGACGGGTGGTTATTTGAAAGGTGGCGGCCTGGGGAAGCACCATTTCAAAGAGGGCCTCCGGGTGAATCTGTGGATCTTCTTGAACAGCGAAATAAAAATCAAGATATTGCTGGGGATCCTTAAAATGAAACTGTAACAGATCTGTAGCCAGACTGAAACCCATTCCATTAAACTGGCGCCAGTTCAAGTTGAATAATTTTCCAAAGCGACTATTGGTAAACCGTATCACATTGTTTTCATCCACTACAACAATGCCATCTTTTGAAGAGCCGATGATTGCCTTTACTCTGCTCTCTGATACACGTAAAGCGGTCTGATCTTGAATCGATATTAAACGGGTTCCATTCATTAAAACCGAACGAAACTGGTAGTAGCGTTTTTCTCCGTTAGGAAGAGGAATTTCTTTTTCCCATTCACTTTCCCGCCCTTCGGGTTGTAAATAGGCTTCAAGGTCGCTGAATATGGGACGTCCAGACTCGATGTGAGTGCCCATCTCACTTAAGGGACGCCCAAAGGCTTGAGGTAAAATGGTTCCCAATATTTCCTGTGCATAGGAATTCAACTTGAGGATTCTATTTTCTGAATCCAACAAAATCACGCCGCTTAAACGGTCTAAGAAATCTGTTTGTTTTTGAGTTTCCCTCAAAAGGCTCTTAACGATGTTCTGCTGATTTTGGAGCTGATCCAATTCCCTTTTTAAAGTGGGAATCTCAACTTCATCCTTATATTTAAGGCTGTAACGCAGCTGAATATTTTGCTGACGCAATTTGTAGGCTTCTGGGCCCGTCTCTCCAGCATTAGCTGATTTCGATTCAAATTCGCTCAAAGGTCTAAATCCTTCGTCCCGACGAAGAGAGATATAAAATAATGTCTATTGGGCTAAAGTTTATTCTGAACATCATTTTACAGCTGTCAAAAACAGTAATTATACATTTCTGCTACTTTAGGTGTTAGCATTAGGAAAATAGGTTTGACTTCATGCAATACTGTAACCGCTGCTTCGCCAATATACAACCCACCACCCAAAATTGTCCGGCATGCGGGATGCTTTGGAAAAAGACCCGGACTAAGGAGAAAAAAAACAAGCTCCTAGCCCATCTGGCAAAATCCTCCGGCCTTCGAACTATCCAAACCTGGGTTCTTCCTCTCTTAGGAATTGCAGTTTTGGCCTGGGGCCTGCGTCAAATTACCCAGCCTAAAACAAGTCTCTTGAAAGCAAAGCAAAGCTTTACCCAACTTCATCATCAAATGCCACAAATGCCCGAGCTGTTAATCGAGAAAAAATTAAATTCAAATTCCCAATTTCACTGTCCTGCAGCAGAAGACTTGTTGACTCAAGAGAGACATCGGGAAGCTTTCATAGAGTTTGAGAAATGTCTTTCAAGCAATCCCTCCGTACCAATCGACGTGTATCGCACTCTCTGCATTATGGCTTCCAATGCCAATGAGTATAAGGCTTCGCTTTCTATCTGTAAACAAATTGCTTTAATAAGCAAGGATAGCAGCGATGGAACACTCTTGGGTAAAGTCGCCAGCAACGCCATTTTGAAGTACTTAAAAGACCAAAAAATCGATTCTGCTCAGGGCTTTACTTCTCTGTTGGGAAGCTATCCACAGGCATCTATCATCGGCTCTTGGGCCAAGGCGCAATTGTCACTAGTCAGGGGTCAAAAAGAGGAATATGGAATCTGGTTAGATAATATTCTTAGGCTGGACAGCAACCAGGTTGCCGCTCTTACATCAAGGGGTCAATTGGCCTATGAACAGAATGATATTCCCACCGCTTTAAGGGTCTACAGTCATGCTCTCGGCCAAGATCCTCGCAATACTCAACTAGAAACGTGGGTGAAACGATTACAGAATGAAAGAGGCGCGGAAGCCAATAACCAAAGCTTTCAATCGACTCGCTTTACCCTGCGCTACGATGGTATCACTCAATTTGAAACGGGTCCAACGCTCATGGCGACCTTGGAAGATGCCTATGCCAGTTTACGCAGCAATCTTTTTTTTGAACCCAAATCTCCGATCACAACCATACTCTATTCCCAAAAAGACTATCAGTCTGTTACAGCCGGCCCAGCATGGATGGAAGCTTCTTATGATGGTAAATTGCGAATTCCCAGCCAATCTGTTAAAGATCCGAATTCCCTGCGCAGGATTATTTTCCACGAATTAACCCATGCATTTGTAGGAGAGCTGAGTAAAAACCGCGCTCCTTGCTGGCTGAATGAGGGGCTTGCGCAAATTCAAGAAGGCAAAATAAGGGCTAATTACTCCGATGAAATCACCGTCCTTTGTCAAAGGGAAAATTGGATCCCCATCAAACAACTGTCTGCACCTTTTACCCTAATTCAGGATTCTAACTTAGCATCGCTGTGTTACTTAAAATCCTTGCTTCTCACTGAAATCTTGCTTGAAAGTTATGGATACTATTCTATTCATCAATTCTTGGCTTCCCTCACCACTTCTGATGAGGAAAGCCAACTATTTCTCAGGAATTTTGGATTAAGTCTGGAAGAGTTTGATGCTAGAGCACGGCAGCATCATTGCGGTCTTTGATAGAGGACACCAATTGGTATAAGGACTAATTAGGACTAATTAGGACGAAGTTGGCCCAGGTTTCGAAGGGTGTGTAGTTTATCCCAAACATGAAGTATAAAGGTTCCATTCCCCTTTTTGGCCTATTGTTGCATTTATTTGGCTCTGTTGAGGGAATAGCACAAATTCACTCTAAAACAAATTCGCAAGATACGGCAAACTCCAGCGCGAGTATTGAAAAAAGAAATAGAAAAACTCAATTTGATTTTTCTCTCCAATTAAAATCTATCTCGGACGGCAATGTTAACTTCAAACAGTTTCAGAACCGGAACCTGCTTTTATTTTACTTCTCAACCAAATGTGCACATTGTCAAACTGCCTTCCCTCATATTCAGGAGATGGCCGAAAAGCTGCGTGGCCTTGGATTCTCCACCTTAGTAATCGCCGTTCGAAATAATACCGAAGCAGATATTCGAAATTTTATTCGAGAATTCCAATGTAAACTTCCGGTTCTCCATGACGAAAATCGCAATTTCGCTATCAGTTATGGTACTGGCTCGGTACCCTTGGTAATGTTGGTAACTCGCTTTGGGAACTATATCCGATATGAGGATTTTGATGAAGAAAAAACCCCGCTTATCATATCCAAACAGGCCCACGAGCTAAGCCAGGTGGAATCTGATAGCCAGAGCTCTGGATCCCAAATTTTGCAATTACAAAAATAGTCTTTTTGGCTTTTTCTAATCACACGAGCGAATTGAAACTGAATAGATAGATGACATTGGTATCCACTGAAATGGAATCGGTTTGTGATTCACCTCTTCCCCTTCTACTAATTGAATATCTACACAAACGCTTTACATACCATAGCAAAGAAGCATGGTTACAGCTCATTGCCAACCAGAAAATTTCTATAGATGGAAAAATTGCTTCAGTCTTCAGTAGTGTTCTTCCCAAACAAAAAATCGTCTATCAAATCGTAGACTATAACGAACCCGATGTACCCACTCACTATCATGTGCTCAGACAATGTGAGGGTTTAATTTTTGTTGGCAAAGCACAAGGCACCCCAGTCCACCGCACTGGTAAAATATTTGTTAATACACTTGTGAATCTGCTCCGAAAAGATTTTGGTCCGGATTGGAGCCCTATCAACCGCCTGGACAAAGAAACCAGTGGTATAGTTGTGTTTGGAGCTGATTCCGAAAGTCGACAAAGATGGGCTCCCAATTCCAAAAACTGTGTCTGGTTAAAAACCTATGTGGCAGAGGTGAGTGGTAACTGGGAATATCTCAAAAAGCGTTGGGAATGTAGGTTAAAAGAAAACCCCTTAGCACCGATTCGTTGCCAAATGCAGGGGGATGATGAGGGGAAACTATGTATCACTTGGATTGAATCGATTTATCACGATGATAAACGAAGTATACTATTGCTAATTCCTTTGACGGGAAGAAAACATCAACTCCGAGCTCAATGCTCACTCCTGGGTCATCCTATTATTGGGGATAAGATTTACTCCCATGAAGGTCAGTATTTTCTTAAACAATTAGAGATGCCGCTAGATGACTTCGATTATCAGAAATTGGGTTCGAAAGAACATCGATTACATGCCGTGAGTCTATCACTCTACACCAAAAACGGCTCCTTTATCGATTATAAAAACGGAATCTCGGTAATTGATAAAAATATCCCCGCAGAGTTTATTCGACCGCTAGCCGAAACAGATGTATTACATTTAGCGGGAAAATTTTCAGAAACAGTAAAACACTCAGAATTTAACCTTGAAGCGACTTGGCCAGAGCAATAATTTCCGCTTCAATTTTGCTTTCATCCTGCGCTTCTACACTTTTAAACCAAAGACCCGAGGGATAGCACATCGCATTGGGGCCTTGGGCGCAAGGACCTAAACAACCCGATCGTGTTACTCTAACTGGTAATTTCAGCTCTTCAAAACGCTTTTTCAATCGAATAGCCATTTCTTCAGAAACAGGTGTATTACCACAGGAAGGGCTACTCTTGTCTTCACGTGTATTAGTACAAAAAAAAAGATGGATGGGATGGGGACATTTTGCTTTTTCCATAAAACTTTTCTGATTGCAGGGAAAATAGTATTCTTCAGCTAACGCGAAGGACAATCTCATTTCAAAAACAAATTCTAACAACCCATCACAAAGCCAGCGAGGCAAGGGTGAAAGTATCATTTTTGTATCTGACCTGCACTTTGGAGCTGATTACAACGACTGCCAGCCCCACCGAGAGGCCTTATTCTGCCGTTTTATCAGGGAAAAGGCAAAGGACCTTAGTCATCTCATTTTAATCGGAGATGTATTTGAATTCTGGATGGAATACAAGTTTTTTATTCCCAAAAAACATTTTGGTCTGTTATGTGAATTGAAAGGCCTGGTTGATAAAGGCGTTGCAGTGCATTATTTCAGCGGGAACCATGATTTTAATCTCGGGACCTTCTTTCAAGAGCAAATCGGCATTATCTGTCACAGTAAGCAGCCGATTATTATGAATCTACAAGAAAAACGCGTCTGTCTATTGCATGGCGATGCCTGGATTCCCAGTGATGGTCTCTATCGAATTGTAAAAACGGTTTTAGTTAATCCACTAGCCAATTGGGCCTTTAAACTGCTGCATCCTGATTTGGGCATGAAGCTGGCTG
>JBBQAD010000236.1:0-5945 GCA_038315885.1 Fibrobacteria bacterium
GAGCCACTGTCAACGTCAAACGGGTCAATTTATTTCGATACCTGCAACTTGATTTGGATATGAGTCATGATAAATTTTCGGCAGAGCCTGAAAATCGGGGCTTCGTGTGGAATGTCAAGGCGACTACTCGCGTAGGGCCTACTCGTGAAGAGCGAATTGGTGAAGCACGCTATCGCCGTCTGAAAATTGAGCCTGAAAATGCTTATCGTGAAGCGATGAGACTTTATTTGGCAAGAAAATTCCTTTTGGCTTCTTATGCCTTTGGAAAAGTGATTACCAAGTATCCCAGCTTCCATTTGGTTGATCAAGCCGCTTATTACAAAGGGAAAAGTTTCGAAAATCTGCGCATGCATGAAGCAGCCCGTCGTGTTTACGAAGAAGGAATGCGCAAGTACTCAGAAAGCGACCAGGTTCCCAAGTACTACTTCCAGTTGATGAATATTGACTACAAAGAAGGCAAATTCGACGAAGCATCCAAGAAATACCAGGTCATTGTTAACAAGTACCCTAGCTCAGAAGTGAAGTCTGATGCAGATTATGTGCAGGGACAGATCTCTTATATCCGTAAAGATTATCGCAATGCCATTACTCTTTTAACTCCCATTCTTCCCGGTAACGCCAACTATATCTATGCGCGGTATACCTTAGGCATGTCCTATGTACAGCTTAAAAAAGAAAAGGAGGCGATGGCGGCTTTCCAGGATATCATGGATACAAAACCCTCTAATGTATCAGAACAAGAAATGAAAGAGATTGCTGCCGTAAAGCTAGGTCACCTTTATTTTGGTGCTGAACCGCCTCAGCTCTTAAAGGCTGCCGAGTTATACAGCTCAGTACCTCCTTCCAGTCAAAAATATGATGAAGCCTTGCTCGGTTTAGCGTGGTCCTTTGTAAAGGTTCAAAAATTTGACCTGGCCAGAAACTATGCTCAAGACCTAATCTCCAAAGTTTCAAATAGTTTCTTGGTTCCTGAAGCCTATCTTGTACTAGGATACTGTCAATATTTTAATAAGGATTATGATGGAGCAATTAAGTCTTTTGACCAAGCTATTAGCCTAGCCGAAAGCAAAACAATATCTGCTTCGGAAATTGAAAAGAAGAAGCGCCAACATGAAAGTGACATGCAACAGTTTGTGACAATCCAACAGAAGTCACTTTTACTTTCCAATCAATTGCCAACTAAACGTGTCTTACAGAAACGTGATGATATTCGTCCGCAATTCGAGGATACTTACGACCGTATAGAATCTTATATCAAATTTTTAAACGACGTAGAACAGCATGATCGCTTTGTTAAAAATCGCGAAAGAATCATCCGGGATGCGAAGTTTACTAAAGGCACAGTTGGAAACATTAAGAATATCAAGCAGGAAAAGGGAGTGCCCACTCAGCAGGAGCTAGATCAGCTCGAACTGAAATAGCCTTCCTGATAACATGAGGTAACTGAATATGCTCTATCGCTTCCTAAATTTTCAGTCACTATTAATCTGTGGCTTGCTTTTGGCAAGCCACAGTTCTGCAGATAAGCTTCGCGATTTCAAAAAGCGAATGCTTGATCTTCAAGAACTCAAAGAAAAATGTGAATCAGCCGATGAACCCAAGCGCGGTAAATGCCTTGAGAAGTACGATCGAGAAAAAGAGAAATACAATACTGACCTAGGAAAATATAAGGAAGACGTTCAAAAAGAATCAGCAGCCAATTCAGGTCCCGGAAATTCAGACGATTTGGGTCAACGGATCACCAACCGAAAAGAGAGCATTAAGTCCTTTATAGATTTTGTTAAAGGCTGCAATGAAACATCTCCGCGCTGTGCCTCTGCTTTGTACCAAGTAGCCAATTTGAGTTATCTCAATGAAGAAGACGGCTTTTTAATTCAACAGGAGGCCTACGAAAAGAAATTTCAGGATTGGAATGATCATGATCAACGTGGTCCCGAGCCAATTCCATCCAAACGGAATCATGATGAATCGATGGGTTACTTTTTGCGTTTTTTAAAAGAATATCCCAATGATAAACAAACTCCCGCTGCACTTACTCGGACTGCTTTTATCGCTGATTTACAAGGAAAAGAGGATCGCTCTTACGAATTTTTAAATCTGTTGGTGACTCGGTTTCCAGATAATGCTCTTACCATTCCCGCTCATTTACGCTTGGGTGAATACTGGCTGCTGAAACGAAAGTACGCTAAAGCGATTGAGCATTATGAAAAAGTTCCTGTGAGTTATGGGGGTAATGAAGCTTCAATGGCACTGTATCATCGAGCAGAAGCCTTCTACAATATGGCTGACTTTGAAACGGCTGCAAAATTCTATTACGAATACGTAACACTGGCAGACAAGGGGAAACTAAAAGCTGATTTGCGCAACGAAGCGATGGAGTTTATGGCTGCTTGTTTCGCTGATTTAGATGACGGCTTTGAGGTTGCTTCAAAATTTTTGAAATCAAAATCGGCACACTATCCCTGGGAAGACAGTCTTTTCTTTAATATTGGTGTCAAAAATAAGGCTCACGATCGCCTGGATGAAGCTACGAAAGCCTTCAAATTTCTGTTAAGCAAAAATCCTACCTATGCGGATGCACCGGTAGCTGACATGCACATTGTGGAAATATTTGTTATCCAGAAACGGGCAGAAGAAGCTCAAGAGGCCCGTATGGAACTGGTCCGTCGATATGAACCCAACTCCGCCTGGTATCGACAGAATGGCGGGAATAAAGCCGCGATAGAAAACGCTGAAAAAGCCATTAAAGTCGCTATGTACCAGATTCCCGTTTATTATCACATGATGGGAGAGAAAGAAAAGGATGCAAAACTGCTTCAAAAGGCCGAAGAGACGTATTTGGCTTATCTGACTCGCTATGGATTTGAAGATTCTTGGGATGTTTACCAAGTGCGGCAAAATCTGGCAATCTGTTACAACATGCAGGGTGAATACAAAAAAGCAGCCGAACAATATGAGTGGTGCGCCAATGCACCCATTCAAAAGTATGGCAAAATCCCAGATGAGAAAAAAGGTCTAATCAATCAGCAGGATGCCATGTTTAATAGCGTGGTGATGTTAGACAGTGCGCGTATCGCTTCATTAAAAACACAGGGTGATGATAAAAGCAAAAATTATTCAACGGTTCAAACCCGTGATTATTTCTCTGCTGTCGATCGTTACATGGCCAAATATGGAAAAGCGTCCAACGCAGCTGATCTGGCTTACAATGCGGCTTTTGTGCACTATGAGGCAAAGCAATACAAAAGAGCCATTACGAGTTTAAAGGATTTGAATCAGAATTTCCCCAACCATCCCCATCTTAAACTGATTAAACGTGCCCTAGGTCAAAGTTTGTTGGAAGATGGACAATACGCAGAGGCGGAAAAAGAATTTCGGTCACTCTTAGTCATGCTGCCACCCGGAGATGAGCAGGTTGCAGGGGTTCGAAAGTCTATTGCCTCGGCAATGTTCAAGCAGGCTGATCAATTGGGAGAACGGGGTGATAATGTTGCATCTGCCAAGATATATGAGAGGATGGTCAATGACTTTAGGGATATTGATATTGCACCAATTGCTCTATTCAACGCTGGCTTAAAATATGAAAAGGCAAATCAGACTGATGATGCTAGCCGAACCTTGCTTCGAATCCATCGTGAATACCCACAAGTATTCCAAGGACAAGAAGATTTACGGATTAAATCCATCTTAAGAGCTGCAAAAATTTACCAGGATGCCAAACGGGATAAAGAAGCTGCTGAGGTTTTCTTACAAGTTCACAAGGCTTTTCCAAAGGATTCCATGGCTTTTCTATCCATTGGTTGGGCGGCAGAATCTTTTGACAAATCCGGAGATAAGAAAAGAGCTGCGGTAACATTTGAATTATCCAGCAAATATTATCCAGACAATGAGAAAACACCAGGTTTTCTTTACAATGCCGGTCAGATATATGAAACAGGGGAGATGTGGGCTGAAGCCATTCGTGTTTACGATGAATTGGGTAAAAAATATCCTAAAAGTTCCTATTCCGTTGAAGGAGTATTTTCTGTTCCCATTATTATGGAACGTCGAGGAGACTATGCTTCTGCGGCGGAGAGTTACGAACGGTTTATCAGGCAATACGAAAATGATTACAACAAATCGATTCGTGCCCATTTAGGGGCAGGAAAAAATTATGAGAAAATGGGCAAAGGCGAAAAGGCTCTTGAACACTTTGTAGCGGTAGGTAAAATATATGAGAAATACGGAGAAAAGTATGTAATTCCTGCAGCCATCGCTGCAGAAGCAGGTTTTCGGGCGGGTGAATATTATTATAACGCTATCACGAATGTTCGGTTAAATGGTTCCAAAAAAGAAAACAGCAATCGACAAAAAGAAATGCTCGAAAAGTTAACCAAAGCTGTTGGCCATTTCGCCCAAGCTGCAGGCTTAGCTGAAGAAGAATGGACACTTCGTTCTACTTTGAGAATGGGCGATATGTTTCGCACCGTCGCCTCGATTCAGAAAGATGAAAAGTTACAGTCAAAATCGGCCGAAGAAAGAATCGCAGAACGGGTACAAATCACTATTTCATTGCCCAATTATTATGACAAGGCTCGTGAACTGTATCAGAAAAACTTGGACCTGGCCCGGGAACAAGGCGTACAAAGTGCCTGGGTTGATTCTGCTGGAATGTGGTATCTTGATATGTATTGGGAAAAAGGCCAAGCATTTGAAGAAGTTGGAAAAATATTGGCTTCCGCTCCATTGCCAAAAGGTTTAAGCCCTGAGGAGCGGGAAGAATATCAAGCTGCACTCAATGACAAGGCCTTTCAAGCGTCTCAGAAAGCCTTGCCAATTTATAAAGATGCTTTGCGAGCAGCAGCCTTCTATGGCCTTGAAAACACTCAAAAGCAACAAATTCAGGCTCGTGTACGAGAATTAGAACCCGATGCTCCTGAACTCAATCTGCGCGCCGAACAAAGACCAGTGGCTTCTGCAGAAAGTGCCGCCCAAGTTGAAGCACGAGATCCCAAGTTCAATTCCAATATGGCAAGAATTGAAAAGATTTTTTCTAATCCTGACTTAACCACAGAACAAAAAATTGAATACCTGACACAAATGGAAGCTGAAGCCAGGCGAGAAATTAATCGACTAGGTTCAGAAAACTCACCGGAATAATTTCAAAGTATTAGGTCTGAGTTCAATTAAGATATTTTAGATTAATGGTCATCAATATTTTAACATGCAATATGGGAGCAAAAAACGCCATGCCGAATTTAAGTCTTCGGTTTATAATTGGGTGTGGACAAAACAAACGCTCCCATGCGTTTTAAAGATTAATCGTTACATTTTTTTTCACATCTCTTAGGAAGGGGACAATTCCATGAATACCGTATTAGCTGCATTCAAGGGCGAAGGATCATCATTTATGTGGCTGATTTTATTATCAGCTATCATCATTCTAGGCCTTATTCTAGAACGATTTTATTACATCTTTTTGAAATCAACTGTAGGACGGGGAAACTTTATGCGTTCCATCGCCCATCATTTACAGGCGGGCCGTTTGGCAGAAGCTGGTCAGTTGGCCGCAGCTCAACGTTTTCCTCTGGCTAACGTTATCGCAGCAGTACTGATCAATAAAGACAAGGGTGAAAAAGCCATTGAAAAGGCTGTAGACGAAGTGTTTCTCACTGAGTCTCCACGTTTAAGCCGTTATTTGGGCTTGATTATAACACTGGCGAATGTTGCCACCTTACTTGGACTGATTGGAACAGTATATGGTCTAATCCTCGCGTTTGATGCCGTGGGTAATTTACCTGCAGCACAAAGACCCCAGGCTTTGGCTAAAGGTATTGCAGTTGCAATGTCCACCACATACCTCGGTTTAGTAGTCGCCATTCCTGCCATGGTTATCCATGGTCTTTTGACCATGCAAAGTGAACGTCTCTCTGAAGAGCTGGAAGAAAAAGCCGTAAAGGTTATGA
>JBBQAD010000229.1:0-6178 GCA_038315885.1 Fibrobacteria bacterium
GAAACACTCAGTAATTCGAACGACTGGAAAGAAACAACTGCCCTTATCAAAGGCCTTCAGGAAAAATGGAAAGAAATCGGACCTGTTCCCCGTGAATTTGATAAGCTGGTATGGACCAATTTTCGGCAAGCCTGCGACAAATTTTTCAATTCCCTGAAAGAGAATGTATCTCGACTTGAGGAAAGTCGAAAAGAAAATCTGGCTAAGAAGGAAGATCTCTGTTCACAAATAGAAACTCTGCTTGATCCGGGTGCAGAATCCGATCAAAGTCCGGACCTATGGATGCAGAACGCCGAAAAAGTAAAAGAGATACAGAGACAGTGGAAAGCCATCGGGCCTGTTCCCCGAGAAGTCAGTGATGAAATTTGGGGACGCTTCCGGCAAGCATGTGATCAATTTTTTGAAAAACGGCGGGAGCTCCAGACCGATACCCCGCATGACCTGCAAGCAAATCTAGAAGCGAAGTTGGCCCTGTGTGAGGCTGCAGAAAGTATTGCCAATGAGGGCCGCGGCATCGATCAGCAAGATCAGGTAAAGGGATTACAAAGGCAGTGGAAGAAAATGGGTCCCGTCACTCGAGAACAAAATGAAATCGTATGGGATCGCTTCAAGAAAGCCTGTGATCAGGTTTTCAGCCACGAGCCCATCGAACAAAACAACTGATCAGTTGTTGTTTTTCAAGTTCTTGTTTTTCAGATAATAAGCCATCAATTGTCGGGTCGAACTGTCATGCTGACTCTGCATGACAGTTTCGACGTCTCCCTTTTCTAGATCGGCAAGCACAGTTTTTGCCAACTGCTTGCCCAATTCAACGCCCCATTGATCAAAACTATTGATACCCCATATCACTCCCTGCACAAAAATCTTATGCTCATATAGACTGATTAGGGCACCCAGACTATGCGGAGTAATCTGTTTACACATGAGACTATTGGTGGGTCGATTGCCTGAAAAAACTTTATGCGGCTTTATCTTTTGACGCTCCTCGGGTGAGAGCGATGAGTGTGACAATTCTTCTTCAACTTCTGCTTCACTCTTTCCATTCATCAAGGCTTCAGTTTGGGCAAAAAAATTGGACAGCAGTATTTGATGATGATCAGCGATGGGATTGTGACTCTGAGCCGGTGCGATAAAATCACAGGGAATCATTTTTGTGCCCTGATGAATTAACTGATAGAAAGCATGCTGACCATTGGTTCCCGGTTCGCCCCAGATAATAGGTCCAGTTTGGTGTTCCACCTTTTCGCCATCTAACTGAACAGACTTTCCGTTTGATTCCATATCGCCTTGCTGAAAATAGGCAGCAAAACGATGTAAATACTGATCATAGGGAAGAATAGCCTGTGACTGTGCAGAAAAGAAATTGTTATACCAAACGCCCAATAAGCCCAATATAACAGGCATATTTTTTTCAAGGGGGCTTGAGTGAAAGTGAGTATCCATTTCATGGGCGCCAGCCAATAATTCTTCGAAGCGAGAGAAACCAATGTGTAAGGCAATTGACATTCCAATGGCTGACCAGAGACTGTAGCGTCCCCCCACCCAATCCCAAAATTCAAACATATTTTTAGTATCAATACCAAAGCTTTGCACGGCTTTTGAATTTGTTGAAAGTGCGGCAAAATGTTTGGCAACCGCGCTCTGGTCATTGTTAACAACTTTTAACAAGGCGTCTCGGGCCGTATTGGCATTGCGCATGGTTTCTTGAGTGGTAAATGTTTTCGAGGCTACCAAAAAAAGCGTTTCCGATAAATCCACTTTTTTCAGCACTTCGGCGATGTGGGTCGCATCGACGTTGGAAACAAAGTGTACCCGAGGACCGTCTCCAAAGGGTTTCAAGGCTTCCGTTACCATTACCGGGCCCAAATCGGAGCCGCCAATTCCGATGTTTACAATATCTTTTATGGCTTTTCCATTATAACCTTTCCAGCTTCCCGAGCGAATCTCTTCGCAAAAATCTTTCATCTTTTTGAGTACGGCGTTTACATCGGGCATTACATCTTCACCATCGACCATAATCGGCTGATTGCCGCGATTGCGCAAGGCAATGTGTAATACTGCTCTGTCTTCTGTTGAATTGATTTTTTTTCCCGAAAACATGGCCTCTCGACGAGCCTCAAGCCCGGCTTTTTTTGCCAATTGTAACAGAAGCATCATGGTATCATTGGTAATTCGATTTTTGGAATAATCCAGAAACCAACCGCAGCTCTCCAGGGAAAACCGGGATGCGCGCTGGGGATCTTGAGAAAAGAGCTCGCGCATTTGTTTGGACTGCATGAGTTTACAATGTTCTGAAAGGGCATTCCATTGTGAACTTTTGGATATTTGCAAGATGAACCTCCTTGATACACAAATTCTAATTTGATTCTATGGAAGATACCAATCGAGTCTCCGGCAAGAAACTATTACTCATCATGGCTATTATGGGAGCCGTGATGTGGACCTCACTTTTTCTCTTTTCGCTCAAGCAGAAACGCTTGGCCCGTGAGCGACGGGAAAATTTCGAACGCTCCATGAAAGATTCCTTAACAGTTCAGGAGCGGGCCAATGCCAGAGCACTCTCCTTATTTCTAGGCGCTGATTCCACGCAGTGGATTGCATTAACCAAAGAAGCCGATTCCAGTTTAGTGGTGATCAGCAATTGTGATGATTCGCTGCCCTTGCTGCAAATCCGGGCGGATTCGAATCAAATTGTGGTAAAGGGAAGCACAGGCGTGGGGCAGCTAGCTGAGCAAGCCGTCAGTATGAATAATCAAGGTCCAGGTGAAATTCGTCTGGACTGGAAGGAAAACGGAATGTTACTGCTTGAAACTGTTACAGCCGCATTGGCAGAACAATTTCCGACAGCCACATTACAGGGTACCCTGCTACTATGGATAAATCCCCAGAAGGATACAACTCTTTTTGTTCCCGATTCCCAAGCGGAAATTTACGAAGTCTTTCGAAAAATGGATCAGATGCCCAATCCCTGTTTAGATTCACTTTCTTCCAAAAAATGAGGACTGGCAATCTTCACGTTTTTCTACTACGCAGAACAAGACGAAGGGAATCCAAGCGTAATTCTGCCTGAAGAATTGCGGCATCAATGGAGGCCAAATTCTCAATGATATGTTGAGACTCCGCCGCAGAAATCCCGGCATTAATTTCAGACAGAGCTTTTAAGCGTTGAATTTCTGCGCCTAAACTCATTTCAGCTGTACTCCTGGCCTGGCTGAGAACTTTTTTTACTTTCTTTGCTGCCACACTTACTCCCGTATCCAGTAATTGGGGCAAATGATCTTCTAATTCACTCCGAATCTCGTTCCAATTCTCGGCTGGTCCTCTGCGTAACACTGCGCGGTCAAATAAGGGAAGCTGAGCACTTAGGTCTTCCCCATTCCAGGATAGGAAAATCCGTATCGCTTGAGGAGGCAAAAAGCGATTGATCTGCAACTTGGCAGGAGCCTGCGCTTCCAGTATGTATATCAATTCGAGTGCATAACCCTGAGCCGGCGATCCCAGCCATTCGACATAGGCACAGCGGGCTTCTTCAATTTCTAGAGCTAAATCCATGGCAACAGATATCACAGGATGATCGATGCTCATAAAAGCCAGATCTTCTCGATGTAAACAAAAGTCGCGGTCAAAAGAGAAGGATAATCCTTCAGCTGGAATTCCCGGAAAATCATCCAATGACAATTCGGGGCCAGGAATGATAGAAAAGGCCCGTTTACCGTTGATACTGTCCATCGTCAAGCCAAAACGGTCAGTGACCATTTCCAAATATTCCTCAATTTCTTGGCTTGCATCTTGTTTAAGAATTTCAGACTTCAATTTTTCTGCCAGTTCAGTGTTACAGGAGTTCAGCTCGAGAAGTCTATCTCGGCCAGCCTCCACCTTGGCTCGCACTGCTAAAGCATCGGTTTTGGTATCAGTCAAAAGACTTGTGATTCGAGATTCTAAGGCTGAGGAAAATTGTGCCTGTTCAAATTCTTGCTGAGCAGGTCCATCATCGGACATTTCAAGCAGAGACTGTGACATTATTTGGAGAAGCTCGGCCAAATGATTTTGTAGTAAGGCTTCGGCGCCAACTACAGGATTACTAAATCCTGCCATTCCCTCCTGATACCAGCGATAAAGAACTTCACTCGGGCTTCCCAATAGATGAGGTATGTGAATATGTATATCACCTTTTTGACCTATTCTGTCCAATCGTCCTATTCTTTGTTCCAATACATTGGGATCGATGGGAAGATCAAACAACACCAGATGGCGCGCAAATTGAAAATTACGGCCTTCGCTGCCGATTTCTGAACAGATTAATAATTGGGCTCCATCGCTTTCTGAAAAATAGGCAGCATTGCGATCACGGGTTGTCATCGCCATATTTTCATGAAAACTGGCAAATTTTCCTGTGTATCTTCTCGGCAAGATCTCCTGCAGAGAGAAGACCACATTTTTGCGTGAGCAAATCAGCAGTACTTTTTCCTCTCCCAAGGAGCGCAGCAAGTTTACCAACCAGTCAATACGAGGGTCTTTCTCCCATGATTGCTGAAGCAATTGACGGATTTTTTCTGTATCAGCTCCAAAATCTTCGGCCCGTAATGCAGGGGAGCCGGCCAAAAGGGTCTGCCAAATAGTCTGTGGAGGAGATTTCGAGGTCTCAGACTCTTTCAAAACAAATTTGTTACACTCCTTGGCAAGCTGGAAGTCGAAACTACTTGGTTTTAGGGCGACGGGATGAATAATACGATTGGGAAAGCCCCCCAGTACCTCTCGCCGGTTACGATACATGACGCGGCCCGTTCCGTGTCTATCCACCAATGCGTTTAACAGGGTTTTTGCAAGTTCTTGAAAAGTTGCAGTTTGATTTGGAAATTGGATTTGATCGAGTAATTGATGTAGTGACATATCTTTGGGATATCGAGCTTTTACTCTATCCGCCAAATCAAGACTCATTTTTTCACTATTAAGAATTTCTTCAGCAAGAGCCGCCAGGTCCCGATAACCTTCTGCCTCTTGAAAATAGGTTTTAGAGCTAGTGTAACGGTACTTATCCAAAAGACGTAAGCGGGCAAAATGACCGACTTCGCCCAACTGGGCCGGGGTGGCGGTCAAGAGTAACACTCGTTCACTGGCTTGGCTCAAGTTTTCAACTGCAAGGTAAGCTTTGGAGGCTGCAGTTTCACTCCACTCCAAATGATGCGCTTCATCAACAATCAAAAGATCAATGCCTGCCTCAGTAGCTTGCTGGACACGATTGGGGTTTTCTTCGAAAAAGGAAACCGGGCATATCAGCATTTGACGGCTTAAAAAAGGATTGATTCGCCTATCACCTTTGGCTTCAGCCATCGCGCTTTCTTCATCCATCACAGTGATCATATGATTAAAGCGGCGGTACAGTTCCACCACCCATTGATAGGCTAGCGACTCCGGAACGACAATCAATACCCGGCGTACCTGACCTGTCACCACTAAGCGATGGAAAATAAGACCCGCCTCAATGGTTTTCCCCAGTCCCACTTCATCTGCGAGTAACACTTTCGCCCCAGGTCGAGTGGCAATTTCCCAAGCTATACTCAGTTGGTGATTGAGCAGTGATACCCTTGCTCCCACCATGCCGCGAATCTGGGCGCCCAACAATTTCTCGCGAACTAAAAAGGTGTGATAGCGTAATTGAAAATCTTTGGATCGCCCAAACTGCCCTGCCAGTAGCTTCTCCTGAGGATTGACATAGGAGTGTTGATCTGCCAAATCCAATTCCCCAATTTGTTCTCCCTGGACTCCGCGATAGTTGAAAAGTCCTTCAGCGTCCTCCACAGAAACCACTTTGAAGGAAAGGCCATTTCGGCCACGCGCCACTTCACCTTCACGCAATTGCAAGCGTTTCAAAGGAGCATTGACTATTCCATAACGTCGGGTTTCATCACTTGCAGGAAAAAAAAGAGTGACAAAGCGGGCATCATACGCGCTAACCAGGCCCAGACCAAGCTCAGGTTCGGATTCGCTGAACCAACGTTGATTTTTCTGATACTTCTGACTCTTTCGTGCCACTTGTATATTATTCCCTTTTCTTTAAATGTTTCACTCTAAATCGAAAAAGCTATTTCTCGACAAACAGATTTTATGAGAATTACACCGTTACACTATTGATAAACCTTCGGGAGAATTCCCGAGGGTTTATCCGAGGATCCATTCC
>JBBQAD010000307.1:0-4930 GCA_038315885.1 Fibrobacteria bacterium
ACAACATAGGATTGTAACAGTGTTTCGGTGTCGGAATGGGTACGAAAGCGAATTCCTTTGGTCTCCAACTCTTTGCGCAATTCAGGGAAATTGTAGATCTCGCCGTTAAACACAATACAGTAGCGTCCATCAGATGTCGACATGGGCTGTTGCCCGCTGGAGAGGTCGATGATACTTAGGCGGCGATGCCCGAGAACAGCAGAGCCAAGGCTGACGACCTGACCTTCATCGGGACCGCGATGAATTTGCAGTGCACACATACGTTCGACGAGCGCGCGTTGTTGCGCTTCGGCATTTTGATCGCCAATTATTCCGGCTATTCCGCACATAAAGTTCTACACATAAATTCCACACATAGAAGACCACACATAAAATTCCAAGCATTGCATTCTGCTCAATACCGATTAAGTTGGGTGAAATAGCAATTCCCTTTTACTACCGCAAGCAAGTGAAACTATTTTAACGAAAATCTTTGGGCCAGGGCAGAGCGAAGCCTTTGGAAGGCATCTATTGAAGGCTAACATTGCCTGCTTTGATGCCTAAAGATCGGGAGGAAGCTTGAAAATCGGCTACTGGAATCGTAAAACACCTATTTCTGCCGATGATGAGCGGACATGGAACGAATTTGTCCTTCAAAAACACGAGCAGGGCACACTTTTTCATTCTCTAATGTGGCATCGGGTGCTTGAAAATGCGTTTGGCTTGCCCTTTCACCTGTTGGCTGCCAAGAGCGAGTCGGGAGTATACGAAGGTGTTTTAAGTCTCTATGAAGCTGCGGGGCTTTCGGGGCACAAGTCTTTATACTCGCCGCCCTATACTGTCTATGGTGGAATATTGGCAAACAATCCCGAAGCAGCGCGGGCCTTGGCTGAAAAGGCCAAAGAAATATGTATCACTGAGAAAGCAGAATTGATACACTTGAGAAATTCTTGCGAGAGCGGAATTACACTGCCGGGTACCGATTTGCATACCAATTTTATCAAGACCTTGCCACCTACTGAAGAGGAGTGTTTGGCCTCGATTCCGCGGAAGTCGCGCTGGACTGTGCGTAATGGACGCGATAAACATCAGTTAACTTGGGAAGTTAATCGTGATTGGAAAACCTTGTGGGAATTGCACGCCATCAATCTTCTAAAATTGGGAACACCGGTTTTTTCGAAACGATACTTTCAAAAGATAGCTGAAGAGTTACAGAATGAAATGGATATTCTGTTTGTAATGTATCAGGGGAAGCCGATTTGCGGAGTCATGAGCTTTTACTACCGCGATGTATGCAATCCCTATTTCAGCGGTTCGACGGCTCAAGCTTCTTTTACGGGTGCCAATAATTTCATGTACTACGCCTTGATGTGCCATGCCTTGAAACGAGGATGTAAACAGTACGATTTTGGAAAAAGCAGAAAAGGCACCGGCCCTTATCAATTCAAGGTAAATATGGGATTCGAGCCCAAGCATTTACCCTATCAATACATACTAAACACAGCGACGGAAGTTCCTAATGTCAATCCCAGCAATCCTAAGTATGCCCTATTTATTAAATTGTGGTCGAAGCAGCCCTTATGGACCTCAAAAATTATCGGACCATTTTTAAATCGGAGACTTCCCTAGACAGAGGCTTTTACAAAGGCTGTTTTTATGGGCAAGCTAGAGTAAAACTTGTATATGAGGTATTCCATATTTTAAATGCATCGATGATAATTCTTAAAAGATGAATATTTTCAACAATAAGCGTACAGAAAAGCATAAAAAAAAGCATAAAAAATGAAGATTCTTTATCTGGCTCACCGCATACCCTACCCTCCCAATAAGGGAGATAAAATTCGCTCCTACCACGAATTGCAATGGTTATGTAGGCATCATGAAGTGGATTTGGTGGCGTTTTATGATAGAGAAGAAGATAGGCAATATAATACCGAATTGAGTAACATTTGCAAAAATGTATCTCTCTATCCCCGCATGGGAATCTGGAGGTGGATTCGCACCGGTATGCGCTGGTTTTTAGGCGAATCGCTGTCGGTCAATCTTTTTGCCTCAGCCGACTTGTCTGCAAAAGTAAAAAGTTTGTGTATTACAAATCAATATGATGGAATCTTTGTTTTTTCCAGTCAAATGTGTCAATTCATCAAGAAAGACTTCAGTAAAACCGTCATTGATTTCTGTGATGTGGACAGTCATAAGTGGGAAAACTACGCAGATAAAATGCCACTGTATCTCTCCTGGTTTTATCGTTTAGAGTCGCGGCGCTTGCTGGCATTTGAAAAACGATACAGTCTGGCTGCCAAAGCGAGTCTGTTTATCACTACCGAAGAAAAGGCGCTCTTTGAAAGTCTGGGGGGCAAGGGCAATATTCATGAATTGGGAAATGGAGTGAATAGTGTTCGATTTCGCCCTCCGGTATCAGAGTCAAAAAAGGCGGTCAAATCGGATTGGGTCGCAGCAGAGGACTCACAAGACACTGATAGAAAAAGCCCATGGATTCGCGGTCGAATATTGTTTACAGGCGCAATGGATTACTTTCCGAATGAAGATGCCGTGTTATGGTTTGCCGATAGAGTGATGCCGCTGTTGCGCACGAAGATTGAAGGCATCCGATTTGTTATTGCGGGATCAAATCCTACAGATAGAGTGCAGGCTTTAGCTTCACATGAGGATATCGAAGTAACGGGTTTTGTGCCCGATATGTTGGATGAATTACATAAAGCACATATCGTAGTCGCTCCCTTACGGATTGCCAGAGGATTACAAAATAAGGTACTAGAGGCCTTGTCGTGTGCTAAAGCGATTGTTGTAACACCTGATGCCTTGGTAGGAATTTCAGCCAAACATGATGAAGAAATTATGGTGGCCCAGGATGCGCAAGAATTTTGCCGCCGAATAGTGGAACTCTTTGGAGACGATCAGAAAGTGTTAACATTGGGTGAAAAAGCCAGACAACTTGTTTTGACTCGCTATCAATGGAACAAAATTCTGGATGAAGGTTTAGGCGGATTATTTGAAAGACGAAGTATTTCTGCGGGGAATGTAAACTAATGTGCGGCATATCGGGATTCTTTAGACAGAGTACGTCGGGTGAAGACCGGGGTCATTGGGAACATGTACTCAAGCGCATGAATGACAGTTTGTATCACCGTGGCCCGGATCAGGGCTCTCAATATATCAGTCCTAATTTAAAAGTGGGTCTGGCCCACAGACGCTTAAGCATTATCGATCTTTCTGCCGGGCAGCAGCCCATGTTAGATGATTCGGGTCAATTCTGTTTGATCTTCAATGGAGAAATTTACAATCATCGGGAAATCAAGCCGAAATTAGTTGCCAAAGGGCATCCCATCAAAAGTCGAAGTGATACAGAAGTATTACTGTATGCATATAAGGAATGGGGTGAGCGCTGTGTGGATCATCTGCGCGGAATGTTCGCCTTTGCAATTTTTGATGCAACGAAGGGCACGCTCTTTATTGCGAGAGATCGTATAGGCATCAAGCCGCTGTATTACGCACAGCTTGGGCAGAGCCTGGTATTTGGTTCTGAAATTAAAGCGATTTTAGAGTATCCTGGAGTTACTAAAGACTTGGATGCTCAAGCTTTGAGTGATTACTTGTCGCTAATGTATATCCCTGCTCCTAAGAGTATTTTCAAATCGATTCGCAAATTGTCTCCGGGTTGCAGTTTGCTAATAAAACCCGATGGTTCCATTCGAGAAGAACGCTACTGGGATTTGGAATTTAAAGACGAATCGGTCTATAGTAACACCGGCAGTAACTCTCGCAGTTATGACCAGGCAAAAGTTGATCTGTTAGAAAGCCTGGAAGAAAGCGTGCGTCTTCATCTGGAGAGCGACGTTCCTCTGGGGGCATTTTTAAGCGGCGGCGTGGATTCTTCTGCTGTCGTCGCCTTAATGAAACGCGCTTCGATGCAGTCCATCTTAACCAATACAATCGGATTCGCCAGTAAGGGATTGGCTGACAAAGGTTTTGACGAATCGGCCCAAGCTCGAAAAACAGCTGAATTTTTTGCGACCCAGCATCGTGAATTCCAGGCTGACCCCAAAGCTGTTGAAGTGATGGAGCATTTGTCACACTTCTACGATGAACCATTCGCCGATAGCTCCATGATTCCCACCTACTATGTCTGCAAAATGGCGCGCGACCGTGTTACAGTAGCTGTTTCGGGTGATGGAGGCGATGAAAGCTTTGCGGGTTACCGGAGATACTATTACGATAATCTGGAAAATAATATCCGTGAAAAAATTCCTGGAGCACTGCGCCGCCCACTTTTTGGACTGGCGGCGGCGCTTTATCCTAAGGCCGATTGGCTACCGCAGCCCCTGCGCGCTAAAACATTATTGCGCAATCTTTCGTTTAGCCCTATGAAGGGCTATTTCACATCAATGTCACACTTTCTTCCCGACATGAAAAAAAGGCTGTTAAGCCAAGATTATCAGCGCAGCTTGGGCGACTATAACTCTCTGTCGGTCTTTGCAGAACACTGGAATCGCTGTCAAAGTAAAGACCCACTCTCGCGCGTTCAATACCTGGATGTTAAGACCTACTTAGCCGAAGATATTTTAGCAAAGGTGGATAGGGCCAGCATGGCTGTATCACTGGAAGTTCGGGTTCCCCTTCTCGATCACAAGGTGATGGAATTAGCTGCACTTTTTCCATCCTCTTGGAAGCTAAAAGGCAGGCAGAGTAAGTACATACTAAAAGATTCGTTGCGAACAATTTTGCCAGAAGAAATTTTTAAGCGACCCAAGACCGGATTTTCGATTCCCCTTGCCAAATGGCTGCGTGAAGATTTGCGGGAAATGCTGCAAGAGTCTTTACTAGGAGCAAAGGGTCTGTGTTCTACTGGTATTTTTGAACGACCTTATGTTGAGTCCTTGCTAAAGGAGCATCAAAGCGGCCTACGTGATCATGCCTATCCTTTATTTTC
>JBBQAD010000433.1:0-3389 GCA_038315885.1 Fibrobacteria bacterium
TCTGTTCTGCGCTAGAACCCTTAAGCTATGCCCACGGTGCATCCATTCATTTACATGGCCGCGATAGCAGCGGCATTGCCCATCGCGATATTTCACCTGCCAATTTGATGTTGGGACATGCCAAAACCAATTTTGGACGGATTATTTTGATTGATTTTGGTTCAGCCAAAGCCGATTCTCACGGTTCTGTTAATATGACAATCAATCCGAGTAACAATGGTACTGTTCCCTATATGAATCGCCCGCGCCTGGAAAAACCACCTGAATCAGAAATTTTAAAAGAAACCGAACAATTTTGGTCGAGTTATAGGGATACCCGCTTTGATGTACACGCTATGGGAGCGATTCTCTTTGAATTGCTACAGGGAGAATTAGCCTTTACTGGAGAAGGCCCTGCCCAGATTATCTCCTCAATTTTAAATAAGGAGAAATACGAGCGATGTTATCGAAGTGTTGATAAAATTCATCCTTCCTTAGGGAATCTGATACGAAAATCCTTAGTGTACTTAGACCCAAAGCGTCCTCTTGAGAAGCAGCCCTACCAATTTCCTAATGCCGGCGAATTTTGTGCAGAAGCAAATGTGGTATTGAATGAGTTGTTATCACAAAATGGTCGCGATGCTCGCGAATTCACCAGTGATTTCGTATTAAAAACACTGGCTCCGCATAGCATCTTGCCACTCTATCAAACTGGAAAATTACATAGCCTCAATTCTGCAAATAAGCAGAGAGACCCTTCTAACTTAGCAGCTAAGAAAAATAAACATCGAGTTTCTATTGCTGCAGCTTCCCTTACAATCTTTTTGGCTGTGGCAACCCTGTTTTTTTTCTTAACCAAAAGCAATCCTAAGGTGCATCCAAGCGATCAAAGTGAAACATTGCAATGGGATAACTTGGCTTCTCAAAGCAATGATTCATTAATCATCAATAATGACAGTGAAAAACTCGGTGGTATTAAAACCAGTGAAACCAGTAAAACTAATGCAACCCGTACAATCACTAAGGCAAAGTCGGATAATTTAAAATCCAAAACCCAGCCGCAGGAAAAACAAGTTATTCTGACTCAGAAAAATTCGGCCCCTGTTCAAAAAAAAATCCCCAGCCGCGAAGAATTGAGTCTTTATCGAGCTATGTTGAGTACACGAGACTATGAAGGGGCTTATCATGGTTTACGGGAATTGATTCGACAGTTTCCCCATAACCCCGATTTAAAAGTCTTGTTGGCCTTGGCCGCCATTTCTTATGTTCCCAAATCACCTGAAGCCAAAGACTTAATGGAAGAAACTAAAGATGCAAAGCCTGTGGTTTTTACTGAGAGGGAATTTCAAGAGCTGATGGATGACCTGATAATCAAAATTACTCTGCAACACTGAGACCACGAAATTCTGGGGGCAACTATGCCATTGACACAAAATAATATCACTGCTGAAACGCCAATGGGAGCAAACCTTTTAGCCGGTGGCGCAAGCTTTAGACTTTGGGCACCTCGAGCTCTTCGAGTACATATTCAAATAGGAGATGCCAATTATTGGACGCCCGATGGAAGCAATTTACTCCGGCAAAACGCAAATGGACATTGGACTGGCTTTGTTCCTAATCTCATCGACGGCACTCTGTATCGGTTTTACATCGTGGGAAAAGGCAGTGAAGGCTTTAAGCGAGACCCCTATGCCCGCGAGTTAGGACCGGGATTTCCGCATTGTGCCTGTATACTTCGTGACCCCAATACTTTTCCTTGGAAAGCAGAAGAGTTTAAGCGTCCCAAATACAAAGACTTGATTATCTATCAGTTACATGTCGGGACGTTTTATGGTCTTGATTCAAAAGGTAAAGATTCGCGTTCCAGTAGAATTTCGACCTTTCTCGATGTGCTCGATAGGCTTCCCCATCTCAAGGAATTGGGAATCACCTCGGTGCAACTTCTACCCATTGTGGAATTTCCCACTCAATACAGTCTGGGTTATAATGGAACTGACTATTACTCTCCCGAAATGGACTATGAAGTTGACATAAAAAATCTGAATCGCTACCTGATAACCGTTAATCAACTCTATGCCGAAGCCGGACATGTTCCCCTCGATTTAGCCACCTTAGCGATTCCCATTAATCAATTCAAATGTCTTATTGATCTGTTTCACTTAAACGGAATTTCTGTCTTACTCGATGTGGTATACAATCATGCTGGCGGAGATTTCGGAGACGAATCGATATACTTTCTCGACCGGGCTGAGACCGGAGACAATGCCAATAGTTTGTATTTCAAGCGTGACGGCTGGGCTGGAGGCCTGGTATTCGATTATGAAAAACCCGAAGTAAGACAATATCTGATTGATAATGCCAGCTTTTTTTTAGAAGAATACCGCGTCGATGGATTTCGTTTTGATGAAGTCACTGTGATGGAACGTTTTGGTGGTTGGCGTTTTTGCCAAGATTTAACTGAGACACTCAAATATGACCATGCTGGAGCTGTACTTATCGCGGAGTATTGGAATGATCAACGTTGGTGGGCTCTGGATGATATCAATCATGGCGGAGCTGATTTTGACATGGTTATGCATGATGGAATTCGCAGCAGCGTTCGGGCGGCACTTGAAGGAGCCTCTCACGGAAATTCTGCGCCTGTATCGATGGAAGCGATTGCCAGAAGTCTGAAACGATCAGAACGTTTTCCCTATACTTGGAGTGCAGTGCAACACTTGGAAAATCATGATTTGGTTCGCACAGGCGGCAGTGATTCTGTTCCCCGAATACCGACTTTGTCTGACCCTTCCAATCCACGCAGTTGGTGGGCACGCAGCAGAAGCCGGGTAGCCACCGGGCTTTTAATGACCTCACCGGGAATTCCCTTTTTATTTATGGGCCAGGAGATACTCGAAGATAAACAGTGGAGTGATAATACCAATTACCATAAACATTCCTTAGTTTGGTGGGAAGGGCTCGATTTGGGTAGCGACCCCCATATGGTTAGCTTTAAGCGATTCTGTTGTGATTTGATTGCTTTGCGAAAAAGTGAAGCAGTCTTGCGCGAAGAGACAATCAATGTGTATCACTCGCATAATCTGAACAGGATTATCGCATTTCATCGCTGGCAAGAAGGATTGGGGAACGATATCGTCGTCGTTGCCAGTCTGAATGAAAACACCTTTTGGAATTATCGCTTGGGATTTCCCCTGCCTGGTCGCTGGGCAGAAAGATTAAATAGCGAATACTACGATGTGGAAAGCGGGGCGAATCCGATCGGTAATTTGGGAAAAATTCAAGTGCGCGGATCCAATCTTCACAACCTACCCTACTCCTGTGAAATTGTGATTCCGGCCAATTCCATTCTAATTTTTTCAAAAGTAGAAAATTAAATGAATTTAAGAATGATTCTCTTTTGTATTACATTA
>JBBQAD010000103.1:0-9032 GCA_038315885.1 Fibrobacteria bacterium
GGATTTGCCGGGAAACTTAGGTTACATTCGTTCCTTCAATGGCCCCCATTCTTTATTTTGTGATACAATTCGCAGCCTGCGCGCTCTAGCGATGTCACATAAATTGGGCCACGTGCTAATGGGTGAAAGGGATACGCGTAACAATCTTTTAGAACGGGTGCTGCAACATGCAGAAACTTCAGCTCAGTACAATGTGTTTTTCGGACGAGGACGAGACAGTTACGACGTGCGTGGCAGAGTTGCCCATGAAGCCGTTTTTAATTTAACCGATGGTTCCTTTCGCTGTCCTTCGACTCAACAGGGTTACTCGCCTTTTAGCACCTGGACACGGGGCCTCGCGTGGATTCTAGCTGGTTACCCAGAACAACTGGAATTTTTATCAACCTTGCCCGAAAGTGAATTTACCCCGCTTTTGGTTGGAACACTCAAAGGCAAACAATCCTTTCTCGACCGCTTCTTAGAAGTATCACTCGCGGTTGCTGATTTTTATCTCGAAAATACTCCTGTCGATGGCGTTCCTTATTGGGATACCGGAGCCCCCGGCCTCGCCAGAATGGGTGATTATTTGAATCGTCCTGCCGAGCCATTTAATGTTCACGAACCGGTAGATAGCTCCGCCGCTGCAATCTCTGCCCAAGGCCTACTGCGTTTGGGCAAGTACCTGATCGAGATTGGCCGACAAGAACAGGGCGAAAAGTATTTCCAGGCAGCTCTAACCATTGCGGATACCATATTTAGCGAACCGTATCTCTCCATTGATCCCAAACATCAGGGATTAATATTACACTCCGTGTATCACAGGCCTAATGGATGGGATTATGTACCCTCGGGCCAGCATGTGCCCTGTGGCGAAAGCTCCCTCTGGGGTGATTATCATGCGCGTGAACTGGCCTTATGTATTCAGAGAATCGCTAAAAAAGAAAGCTACTTCACATTTTATGGAAACATTTAACGGGCTACAAACACATGGCTAAACTGCTGAATGACTATTCCAGACTTTGTATCCATACAATTACACTAAAGCCCTGGTCTTTAGAATCCCAAATCGAACGCTATGCCGCATTGGGCATCAAAGGAATTACAGTTTGGAGGCAAGCTCTAGAAGGACGAAAGCCACAAGCATCCGGAGAATTAATTCGCAAAGCGGGCCTCACCGCTGTATCCCTATGTCGGGGCGGATTTTTTCCCGCTAAAGAGGCTTCTGCTCGCCAAGCTGCGCTTGAAGATAACCGCCGCGCCATCGATGAAGCGGCTGCCATTGGAGCACCACTAGTAGTTCTTGTATGTGGGGCAGTTCCGGGACAATCACTGATAGAATCGCGAAAACAGATTCAAGACGGCATCGCTACTTTGTTGCCCTACGCTGAGGCTCATAGTGTCAAATTGGCCATAGAACCGCTGCATCCCATGTACGCAGACGATCGTTCAGCTGTAAACACTCTGAAACAAGCCAACGATATGTGTGAAGCTTTGAATTCTGCCTGGGTAGGGGTAGCAGTCGATGTGTATCACCTATGGTGGGACCCTGTATTAGAATCCGAGATCAAGCGCTGCGCGAAATTGAATGCTTTATTAGCCTTTCATATCTGCGACTGGAAAACTCCCACTAGCGATTTTTTGAATGACCGGGGATTGATGGGAGAGGGCTGTATTAATATTCCTCAGATTCGCGGCTGGGTCGAAGAGGCTGGTTTTTCGGGATTTAATGAAGTCGAAATATTCAGCACAAAACGCTGGGCGGGCGACCAAGAAGAGTTTTTGCAGGAAATTTTAAAAGCCTATAAACAATCTTCATAGATAGTGTAACATAACAAAAACACAAAATCAAAATCATATCCGTATTAGAGTAACAGAGGGAAATCAAATGGAAATCAGAAAAATCGGCATCATTTTAAACGGTGTAACCGGCCGTATGGGAACCAACCAGCATTTAAAGCGTTCAATTCATGCCATTATGAAACAAGGTGGCATCAAAGTCAGCGACGACTTAATTCTGATGCCTGACCCTATTTTAACTGGACGTAGTGCCAACAAATTGGAACAGTTGGCCAAAGAAGTCGGCATTGAAAAGTGGACCACTGATCTGGAATCCACCCTCAAAGAGAAACAATACAGTATCTTTTTTGATGCTTCCAGTACACTGCATCGCGCCCGCTTCGTCGAGATGGCAGTAAAGGCCGGCAAGAGTATCTATTGTGAAAAGCCCACTGCGGTAGAAACCAGTGAAGCACTGCGCTTGGCAAAACTCTGTGAAGATGCCGGTGTAAAAAATGGAGTGGTACAGGATAAACTATGGCTGCCGGGCTTGCGCAAGTTTCAGATGATCAAAGATCAGGGATTCTTCGGAGAGATTCTTTCGGTGCGCGGCGAATTTGGCTATTGGGTGTTTACCGGTGAGAATTACGACCAGCCAGCCCAACGCCCCAGTTGGAACTATCGCAAAGAAGACGGCGGTGGAATCATCATTGATATGTTATGCCACTGGCGCTATGTAATTGATAATCTGTTTGGAACTGTAAAATCGGTCAGTTGTTTAGGAGCCACCCATCTTCCCACACGAATCGATGAAAAAGGCACGAGCTATAAAGCAACTTCGGATGATGCCGCCTATGCGACCTTTGAGTTAGACAATGGCGTGATATGTCATTTCAATTCCAGTTGGACAGTGCGGGTACGCAGAGATGATCTGTTAACCATGCAGGTCGATGGCACCAAGGGTTCAGCTATTGTAGGCTTACGCAAATGTTGGGTGCAAAGTGCAGCCATGACTCCAAAACCAGTATGGAATCCCGATATTGATTCACCGATTGATTTTTATGCAGGCTGGCAAGAAGTCCCAGATGCGACCCACTATGACAACGCTTTTAAAATTCAGTGGGAAATGTTTATTCGCCATGTCGCACTGAACGAGCCTTTCCGTTGGACCTTGCGCGAGGGAGCTAAGGGTGTGCAATTGGCTGAAGCCGGTTTAAAGAGCTGGGCCGAGCGTCGCTGGGTCAATCTGGAAAAATTGTAACTCGTTCAATTTTTCGATTATTGAAGTCCGAGGGTGATTTTTTCAAATAATCATCCTTTAGTAATTATTTTCTTTTGATGATTTCTTCGAAGCAATTTCTTGCCAGTATCCAATGAGAGTTTCAAAATGAATTCTTCCTTGGACCCTGAATCTGGAGATATATCTAATCAATCCTTAAAAGGTTCTTCTAACAGTTCATCGAAATTCGGTTTCAATTTTAGCTGTTTACCCGGCACTAAGACTTTTCGCCAACTATTACCAGCCTACCTGCTTCCCTATGCAGCCTATGTATTGCTAGGGACTTTATTACCCTCCTTTCTTCATCCTACTTTCGCTCAGTTTGCCAAACTTCTGCTATGTACAGGATTATTGTGGTTTTTTCGAAACCAGTACAAACTTCCAACATTCAAGGGGCAGCTGCTGGTGAAGGCCCTTTTGTATTCATTTCCTGCCCTTCTGCTTTGGGTATTCCCTTTACTGTTACAGCAAAACTTTTCTGTCATACTTGAAGTTTTGATTCAGAAAGACTATCAGCAATTACAGTTTATTTCTGCTTTTCTGCATAGCGAAGCTTTTAATTCCGACTTCTGTTTACATCTTATTAATTCTGTATTTCTGGTTGCGCTGTTTGAAGAACTACTTATTCGGGTCTATTGCCTGGAATTATTCCATCAAGGCTTTACAAAAAAATCTATCGGGGCTTCCTTTACAAATTTAGGCCTCACAATGGACACGCGGCCTCAGATCTTGAATCAAATACCCTGGAATATTCGCATTGTAACTCTTTGTGCCTTTATTTTCGCTGCGGGACATCCCATCTCACAATGGCCCAGTGCTCTACTGTATTTTGCTTTTACCCAATGGATCTATTCGCGTTTCAAGAATATTTGGATCTGCATCTTAATTCACAGCTTTGTGAATTTATGGGTTGCTATAATGGCCGGGCCATTTGGCTGGACTTTTCTGTGGGATGCTTAATTCTTTAAGCTTCCAAATCATACTTTTTTATCAGATCATAAAAAGTGGGTCGTGTTACACCTATATTTTTTGCAGCTAAAGAAATATTTCCTTTAGCCTGCTTTAGACTGTTTACCAGAAAATTCTTTTCGAAAAGCCCTTTTGCTTCTTTTAAGTTTAGGCTGGCGTAGGAATTATCGCTTATCTGAAGGTCGTCTGGTTCTATGGTCTGATTCATACAGGTGATGGATGCCCTATTTAAGCGGTTTTCCAGTTCGCGTACATTTCCCGGCCAGGTATAAGCGGCTATCATCTGCTCGGCCCTTAAGCTGAGCTTCAATTTCGGCATATCGAACTTTTTGCGATTCTTCTCAGCTACCTTTCGTGCGATTAGAAGTATATCATTACCTCTTTCGCGCAAGGGCGGCAGTCGAATTTCAAATTCGCTCAGGCGGTAATACAAATCGGTTCTCATCACTTCGTTATTTTCATCAGCCAAATTATTCTTGTTGGTGGCGGCGATAATGCGCACATTAACAGATCTTAGGCGTGTATCACCCAAACGCTGTAATTTTTGGTCTTCTAAAAAGCGCAGCAATTTTACCTGTAAACTTTTGGGCATGTCCCCAATCTCATCTAAAAAGACTGTACCCTTATCTGCCGATTCTAAAAGCCCCATTTTATCAGCATTGGCACCCGTAAAGGCACCCTTCATGTACCCAAACAATTCACTTTCCATCAATGATTCAGGTATGGCTCCACAGTTGATGGGTACGAAAGCCTGGTTGCGTCGTTGGCTATGGTAGTGTACCGCTCTAGCACAGAGTTCTTTTCCGGTACCACTTTCACCCGTAATGAGTACACTGACTTCGGTTTTTGCAAGCCGTCGTATATGATTGAAAATTTGTAATATTGCATCACTCGAACCCAGCATAAGAAATTCTGAATCACTGACTAAACCGATTTCCTGGGGTTCTGAGCTAGCACTTTCTAGTTGTAGAATCCGAGAAGCTCGTGCAAGAATCACTTTCAACTCTTCGATTTCTACCGGTTTATTTAAATAGTCGAAGGCACCCAATTCGACTGCCCGCGGGCCTAATGTTTCACTAGTATTTGATGTGATCACAATGATTTTGGCCTGGCGATCGATTCGAAGTAGTGCGTCCAGCACTTCCAATCCCCGTTCGGGATTGTTTTCCAAACCCATATCGAGACATACAACCTGAGTCATGTGACTTTTATAGGTTGCCACGGCCGTATCCAAAGTTTCTGCTTCAAAGACCTCGTACTCATCGGCTAAAGCCCACTTCATTTGCTCGCGTAAGCCTGCGTTGTCTTCGATTAGGAGTAGTTTAATCATGGCTGGGGGAAACCTCACAACCTGAATTTTCTAGCTTGACCAAATTCTGTTCTCGCTTAAATCTCGTTCAATAATTGACAATCGACACACTTTACACACTTTCTAGATATGCTCAAAGTAATTTATGCTGCCACGGGCCGTGACTACAATCTAGACGCACTTCACTAAACTCAAAAGCTTAAGTTTGGCCGAAAAATAAAGCTCCATTCACTTGTTGGAGCCGAGGCGGCCAGCTTACCAGTGTAATTTCCTTCGACCTCTCGTAATAGCCCCACTGAAAAAGTGATAGCTGCTTTTTTGTGATGAAGAGGAAATTTCTTTCCTAAGAGTAACAAATAACGGGTAAATTTGAGACGCATATAATCAAAATCCACCCGGTATTCAAAATTGCTGTTTTGTAACAGTGAAAATCCGCTCGCATCAAAATCAGTTCTATCACGCATGATTGAAAAGTACCACAGATCACGAATTTCAGGATGCAAGTGATACTTACCGCCAACTCGAAAACTCCAACTAAGTGTTCGATTGCTCAGGTTATTAGACCCTTTCAACTTGATTTCGGTTTCAATCCAATGATCTTGTATATATGAATTATCGTAGATATGATAGTTTCCATAACTTAATAGATAGCCCGAATAGCCTTTTCCGGAGGGTTGGTCTTCTCCAGTGCTTTTAAAATTGGCAACATTGCCCAGAAAAAAAGAAACAGCTCCAGGTTCACGAAATCCGTTGGTTACAATCGAAATCAAATTCACGTTAGAGCTGATTCCCGCTCGGTCATAGAATTTACGCTGATCTTGTTTTGTATACACTCCTAAAATCGGAAGGGGGTTGAGACTCGCTTCCAACAATCCAAAGCGGGGCTTATACAGATTTTTTAACAAGTATCCGTAGACGCCAGATTCCTGGGAGGGGTCGACGACAGGTACAGCTTCTTGAGTCAGTGGTACAATCCAATCTATTGCACTGTAATAGGGGTCGACTTCCGCTTCAAATTCTTGAATACCCCATTGACCAAGCGGAAAGGCTTTCGCCAAAATATTGGCTGAAAAATTGAGCAGAATTAGAATGCTTAGATAAAAATGGCGCATGTATAGAGCCTTGAACCTCAATTTATTGTAGTCCCTGGGCTGCCTATTTTGAAAGGGAATTTATACGTTTTTAGCTACCGGAAGCAGTCGCTACAGGGTGTGCATGGGCAGTGCATAGGCAGTGCAGAGTTACCCAAAAGTGACTTTTGGCCGATAGCCGAGGAACTTATTAAGATTGTAGCTTGAACCCTTATCGGCTGGATATTTCGATATTGTGCTTTCTGATTGGGCTCATTTACGAAGCCAATTACGAAGCCATTTCCAAGGCTGAGGCAGCTTAGAATCGACAGGATGCGCATGGAACTTTCTCAATTGCTCGAAAAAATTACCTCTCTCAACATTCTGATACTGGGTGACCTGATTCTGGACGAGTACATTGAGGGCTCTTGTAGTCGAATTTCACCCGAGGCGCCAGTGCCCATCGTCCATGTTACCCGAGAGCGCCAGGTTTTAGGCGGAGCGGGTAATACCGCGGCCAATATTGTATCACTGGGAGCAAAGGCCCATGTTTTGGGTTTATGTGGGGTCGATTCAGCTGCCACAGGGTTGCGCAATATCCTCGCTCAGTTGGGAATAAGCTTCGATTTAGTGGAGCATAGTCGCCCCACCATCCGAAAAAGCAGGGTCATCAGCCAGGCTCAACAACTTCTAAGGCTGGACTATGAATCCCCATCACCAATGGATGCACAAACAGAATCCGAAGTGATACAACTATTCAAAAATCGGTTAAAAGAATGCGATGCAGTGATACTTTCGGATTATGCAAAAGGTTTTGTCACCGAGTCGCTTTGCCAGTCTATAATTGCTGAAGCTCATCAGGCAAAGAAACCGATATTGATTGATCCACGACCCCAGCATGGAGCTTTCTACCAGGGGGCCGACTATCTTACCCCCAACTGGAAAGAATGTTTGGGTTTGCTGGGCGAAAGCAGCGAGTCAGAAGCCAGTCTGAATGAAGAAAAAATTGCCCTTTACGGACGCCGTTTAAGTGATCTGCTCAATGTGAACTTGATTTTGACTTTAGGTGCCAAGGGAATCAGCTATTTCTCAAAGTCAGGCGGCAAAGCTTTGCGCATGCCTACGGCAGCCAAAGAAGTATTTGACGTCAGCGGCGCAGGTGATACGGTAGCGGCCGCTTTTACTCTGGCGATAGCAGCGGGTTCGAATCCCCATGACGCGGTAGATTTCGCTAACAAAGCTGCAGGAATTGTGGTTGGCAAATTGGGTACAGCCACTGTTACACCTCATGAGATTTTAAAAGGCCATGATTGGCGCGCTCGACTCCTTTCGCGCGAAGCCTTGGCACCTTTATCTGCGGCGCTACGGGCTGAGGGAAAAGCCATTGTAAGCATTAATGGATCCTTTGATCTGCTCCACGCTGGCCATTTGCATATTTTAGCGGAGGCAAAACGGCAGGGCGATGTTTTGGTCGTAGGGCTGAACAGTGATGCATCTGTGAGGAGTTATAAGTCAGTCGGTCGACCGCTTATTGCTGAAGAACAGAGAGCCCAAATGCTGCTCAGTCTTCGTTTGGTAGACTATGTGCATATTTTTGATGAATCGGTTCCCATGCCATTTCTATCTGAATTGAAGCCGCAAATTCATGTCAATGGTTCGGAATATGGAGAAGAATGTATTGAAGCTGATACAGTTAAAAAATTGGGTGGTCGAATTCATATCGTGGAAAAAATTGCAGGGCTTTCTACCTCTGCCTTGGTTGCGGCCATTAAGAAACTCCCTTAAGATGAATAATAGCCTCATTGTTAAATCCCTCGTACCCTTTGATGAAAGTGATTCGCCGAGCGGAAAATTCGTGCTCTTGCTGAATGGGCCTGTGCTGCATATTATTTTTTCCAGCTTGGAATTTACTCCCTATCATGCCGACATCGTACGGGAGTATCTCTGCGCCTTCGATCCCAGTTTGGTATCGGTAGTAGCCGAAGGAATGTGTCACATCAACGGACAGAATTGGAAAATTCAAGGTGGCGGCACCTTTGAATGCCGTCCCGAAGACAAGCAACTCCTTTTGCGCGGAAAATCAACCGCCTTCGGTCGCTACAACAAAGAACTTTTAATCGGAAATGAAATAGAGTTACTTAAACAGTTGAGTCTCAATCGTTACACTTTGGCGTTGCGGTAGATAAACACGAAGTGGTGTACAATTCGGTTAATGCCTTTTACAGGACAAAATTCCCTTGGAAGTCGACTATGCAAATAAAATTCTACTGATTACACCTAATCATACTAGCCAAATATTTGTTATCAAATTTATCTATCATTGGCAGGTTTAATGAATCAGTGACCTGATATCGATAAAATATGGAGTCTGAATTTTTCATCCGAAATGAGCCTACATTCTGCAGCCGATTCAGTAATAAATAAAGTAGTTTCGAGTTCTTTTCTCGAAAACTTGTTCGTTGGGAAAAATCCCAAAACAAGTCTCTAACTGAGACCCAAATAGTTTCTCCATGGGCATTTGCTTTCAACCAAACATCGCGTTCTTCACCATTAGGAAACTTAGAAAGACCCCAATTCTTAACTTGGTAAGCCTCACCACTTAACTGTATTGAATCACCAACTGAAAGAGGCTTTGAAATCCAACTATATC
>JBBQAD010000316.1:0-4828 GCA_038315885.1 Fibrobacteria bacterium
GGTGAAGGGGGCTGAGAGGCCCTTCACCACAGGTTTGCGCATCCCATAAACTGGAACTCTTGAGCCAGAGATGTTTTTCCATCTCTTCGGCTTGTAATGTGATGCGAGGCCTGCTGTGTAACCTGAAATGAAAAGGCGCAACCAAAATTGGAAGTCCCGTGGCGTTTCCCGCTGCGAGCCAGGGAATGCTTTTGACCAAATTACCGCGCTCCAAGCGAATTCCACATTCCTCTTCGGTTTCACGGATAGAGGTTTGAATCAAGTCGCAGTCATGAGTTTCACAACGACCACCAGGTAAGGCTAAATGGCCGCTCCATGGGTCTAATGGGTTTATCGCTCGCTGCAAAAGGAGATATTCGGGATCAGGGCCTTTAATTTCAATAATGGCTACTGCTGCCCTGGGTTGCTCATTTTTGTCGAATTGGGGGCTTAACATGGTCGAATATCTATAAGTTACGATTTTATGTGGAATTACTAAATTGGCATTGTTTATGGCCCTTACTCATCTACTATCCCTGACTGACCAAGCTCTGAATCAATTCGTTTTGGGCATTGGCCAACCCGAATTTAGAAGCCGTCAGTTGCGCAATTGGCTATTTAGCAACTTGGAAATTGATTTTCAGAAAATGCAAAATCTTCCCAAAGCCATGCAAAATTCTTTGCAAGAAACCGCAACCTGCTCCGTGCTGTCGCTTAAGGCCGAACAGATTTCTGAAGACGGAACGACCAAGTGGGCATTTGAAACCCAGGATAAAAATGTTTTTGAATCCGTATTGATACCAAGCGAAAATCGACGCTCTCTATGTGTCTCTTCGCAAGTGGGTTGCGCAATGGGTTGTAAGTTCTGTCGTACAGCCAGTATGGGTTTTATCCGCAATCTAAGTTTGGGTGAAATCTTGGAACAAGTGCATTTTGCTAACCGCCATCTGAAGCAACACGATGGAAGCCGCATTAGCAATGTCATATTTATGGGCATGGGCGAGCCCTTGCACAACTTAGAAGCCGTTGCCTTGGCATGTGAAATACTGAATTCGGAAGATGGCTTCGGTATCTCCCGCAATAAAATTACGGTCTCCACTTCGGGCGTAGTGCCTAAAATTTTAGAATGGGCCCGGCGCGCTTCTCAATTCAAATTGGCCATTAGTTTAAACGGCAGCAACAATTTGATGCGCGATTCCCTGATGCCCATCAATCGCCGCTGGCCCTTGGAAGTGTTACTCGAAACTGCGGATGAATATATTCGCTTGACCGGTCAAAGGCTGACCTTCGAATACATTCTTATCAAGGATATAACAGCAACACCCGAAGCCGCCCATGAATTAAAACAGATTGCGGCTCATAGAAACTGTAAATTGAATTTAATTCCCTTAAATCCGGGAAGCTTTCCAGGGCGTAGCGAGTTAGCCGCGCCTAGTGAATCAGAAATTGAAGAATTTGAAAACATTCTTAACACCGGTGGATTTCAAGTTTTGCGTCGAAAACCGCGTGGTCGCGACATTTTTGCGGCCTGCGGCCAACTTGCAATCCAACAAAAAGAGGTAGCGTAAATGCTCACACAGAACCTGCCAGAGTACTGGGAAAACAAATATCAAAAAGGGGAAGACAAATGGGATATTGGCGGGCCCACCCCCGGACTCCTGGAATTTTTTAAAAATCCTTTATGCCCAAAGAGTGGCCGCGTACTGGTTCCCGGTGCCGGGAAGGGTTACGATGCTGTAGAATGGGCTAAAAAAGGGTATGATACAGTTGCGGTAGACTTCAGCCCAAGCGCGGTTGCCTCCCTCAATGCCTACGCTGAAAAACATCCCAAGCTCTCTGTACTCAGCCTGGATTTGTTTGAAATGACTCCAAAGAGCACTGAACCTTTTGACATCATTTTTGACTATGGATGCTTTGCTGCCGTTCACCCAGGGCGACGCGATGAATATTTTGAATTCTGGGATCGAATGCTGAAACCCAGCGGTTTTATTGCTGCACTGTTTTATCCCATCATCAAAACAACCTCTTTAGATGGGCCTCCCCATCCCACCTCGGAAGGCGAATTATTAGCTCGCCTCGATGGTGTTCTGGAAATAAAAGAACGCTATAGCCCAAAAAAGAGCGCCAAGGGTCGAGAAGGCCATGAACAGATGTGGATTCTCGAAAAAGTGGCTAAATAAAACAGTACTAGGCATTTTAGCGCTGCTTCGTTTTCTCTAAACTTCAAGTGGAAATTATTTTGGTGATGCCTCTAGGGTAAAACCCTGAGTAGGCATCCTTATAATTCCTTGTACATTGTTTTGAACTGATCAGTATATCTGTATAACTAGAGTTACTCTCGGCTTTTTCATAATCTCGGCTTTTCATTAATTCGCTTGAAATTCCCACTTTATGGGCATTTTTAGCGATGCCGTTACACTGATCTCTTCATCTTTATCGAAATCAATCACTTACAAGTCAAGATATTTTTATGGAATTTTAATGAAACAAAGGAATACAATCAGAAGGAGATTAGCCAACAATGCGGGGTCAATATGTACTTCTCTAACAAAGCGACATGGATGTCACTCTCTGGTGCTGAATTCAAGGGTACAGAATATGAAGACTTAAACGAACCCTGTTCCAGCCCTATCGCAATTAATCTTTTGGCAGACAATTCAAAAATTGGTGGACTTGAAAAAAGACCACTGACACTGGCTGATGCTGATCTGCATCTCGCTTATGGTGAAAAACTGTTACAACAAGAGCAAAGAAAAAAGGCTGAAGAACAGTGGCTTTGTGCCCTGCGAATCAGACACGAGTTTGTAGTGTATCAGAATCACTGGGACTTTTCCTTAGAACTGATCTATGATAACATCCGCTTAGCCCGGCTTCAAATCAACTCTGAACAAGCTTTATTCTATTATTGTCACGCTCGCCACATTGCCAAAATTGCAGCCGAACGCGGTCCGGCCTCTATACGTGAAAGTTCCATATTAACAAGAACAGAGATGGACTTAATCATTGCAGAAATACAAGTTTTAAAGGGTAATTGGCACAGTTCTCAACTCTACGCCGGCGAAGGGCTCGGACTGATCAAGGCCGGGAAATTTAGTTCCCGCCTCGATTCACACATTACTCTGATGACCTTGCGCTTCTTTCGAATTCTCGGTCAGAGTTAAACTTGATGAAGAATTACAAATATTAGGCGCCGACTTGGCCAGCCATGACTCGGCGATTGTTCCACCAAACCACAAAGGGTGCCGCGATTCCAATAGTAGAGTAGACGCCAGAAATGAATCCAACCAGAATTGCGATGTTGAAGTCGCGAATTGAACCTCCCCCAATAATGGCCATGACCAAGACAGCAACGATGGAGGTAAAACTGGTGATCACTGTTCTGCTCAAGGTTTGATTAATGGCATCATTCACCTTCGTAGCATAACTACCCTTGCTGACGCCCTTGCCTTCGGTTAACTCACGAATTCTATCAAAAATAATGATACTGTCATTTAAGCTATAGCCCAAAATCGTCATAATGGCCGCAACAAAGTTGAGCGAGAGCTCCATCCCAAAAATGTTGAAAATCAAAAAGGTAAATAGGGCATCGTGGGTAAGTGCGACAACGCCTCCTAAGCCATAGCCCAAGCCATTGCGGCCAAAACGGACCCAGATATAGGCGATAATCAAGATGAGGGAAAGGAAAAAAGCCATTAAGGCTGATTTAGTTAGTTGTTTACCAATAGTGGGCGCTACAACCTCTTCGCTTACCACCTCGCCTTTGGGAATGGCTTTTTTAATCTGGGCCAAAACAACTGAATCATTGGCCTGCATGGGTAAGCTCACCAGAACTTCATTTTGACCGGTAGAACCTAATACCTGAACCTTGGCACTTTCATAACCGAATTTGGCCAAGTTGGAACGCAGCTCAGAAAGATTAGGCTCAGATTCAAGCCTAACCTGAAACACGTGGCCGCCTTTAAAATCAATACCTGGATTAACACCATGATGCAAGATAACCGAGAGCGCACAGATGACTAGCAAGGCAACCGAAGCAATCACAAATACCCGTGCTTTGGCGACAATCTGTAAATTGGTGTTTTGTAAAAAGGAAATACCCTTACCGATATTCAATGTCTTTACATCGCGTGAGCCTATCCATAAATCAAATAGAAGTCTGCTAACAAAGAGGGATGTAAACATGGAAGTGGCAATACCGATCATCAGGGTCAGCCCGAAACCTTTAATGGGACCGACACCAATCCAGTACAAAACTGCCGCCGTGCCGATGGTTGTAACGTTCGAATCAAAAATAGCGCTAAAGGCTTTTTTATAGCCCGCATCGATAGCAGAACGAACAGTTTTTCCTAAGGCCAGCTCTTCGCGTATGCGTTCAAAGATGATCACATTGGCATCGACTGCCATACCAATGGTTAACACGATACCGGCAATGCCGGGCAAGGTTAAAGTGGCGTGAAAGGCGCTCAGAACAGCAAAGGTGATGACCAAGTTGAGCAGTAGTGCAATATTGGAAATAATACCCGCTGCACGGTAATAGAATACCATAAACGAGACGACCAGCAGAAAGGCAATAATACTCGCTCTCATGCCAGACTGAATATTATCCTCACCCAAAGTTGGGCCAACAGCTCGTAATTCAACAATCTTCATGGGAGCAGGTAAAGAACCGGCCCGAAGTGTAACTGCAAGCTGTTTTGCTTCTTTGATATCTTTCATTCCCGTAATCGAGGCGCGACCATTGGCGATTGCCCCTTGAATAACGGGAGCAGAATAAACCACCGAATCAAGTACAATGGCGAGTTGCCTTCCGATATTAGCGCGTGTGATACGGGCAAATTCCTTCGGCCCT
>JBBQAD010000410.1:0-3704 GCA_038315885.1 Fibrobacteria bacterium
CCAACAGATGAAAGAATGGCTGACTGACCCGCTCAAAGTCAAGCCAGGCACAACCATGCCGAAGCTTCCATTAACTGATACTCAAATAATTGATCTGGTCGAATATCTGTTACAAGGTTCTTCTGTCGCACAAAAGGGCGGTCTATAATGAAATTCAAGAGTCAATCAATTGCATATTACTTTTTTGCAGCCTCGATGGTACTATTCTGCCTGCAAATTGTTTACGGTTTCATTATGGGATTTGCCCATATGGGATTAGATGGACTGCATAACATTATCCCATTTAACACGGCTAGAGCTGTGCATACCAACTTGTTGGTTGTCTGGTTGTTAAGCGGTTTTATGGGAGCGGCCTACTTTATTATTCCTGAAGAAAGCGACAATGAACTCTGGTCTCCAAAATTGGCCTGGGTCCAATTAGTATCACTCTTGGCTGTGGGAGTCATTGCTATCATCGGATATCACTTTAATCATTGGGAAGGGCGTAAATTTCTGGAAATTCCCCGTGAATTGGATTACCTCGTAGTTGTTAATGTATTGGCTTTTCTTTTGAATATCGGTATGACTATTTATAAAGGAAAACGTCACACTACAACTGCTTTGGTGTTATACATGGGTTTGCTGTTTGCTGCCTTACTCTATCTCCCCGGCATGATCACTTTTGACAATCAAACCCTGGATTCATTTTATCGCTGGTGGGTAGTTCATTTGTGGGTTGAAGGTGTCTGGGAGCTCATCATGGGTGGAATCTTATGTTATCTACTGATAAAATTAACCGGTGTCGATAGAGAAATCGTCGAAAAATGGCTGTATATCATCGTGGGATTAACATTTATCTCTGGTATTCTGGGTACAGGTCATCACTACTACTACATCGGAGTTCCTCATTACTGGTTGATGATAGGTGGCTTTTTTTCCGCATTAGAACCCCTCGCATTCTTAGGTATGGCGATGTATGCGGTGCTTATTGCAAAAAAAGGCGACCGCCGGCATGAAAATAAAATTGCCTTAACCTGGACTGTGGGATGTGCCATCATGGCTTTTGTAGGAGCAGGTTTTCTGGGAATAGCTCATACCATTCCTTCTGTAAATATGTACACACATGGAACGTTAATCACTGCGATGCATGCGCACTTGGCCTTCTGGGGTGCCTATGCCATGATTGTATTTGCCATAATCGCCTATTCAATGCCTATTATGACAGGAAGAAAATTATACGATAACAAAACTGCCACCTTTGCCTTTTGGACGAGTAACATTGGAATGGTCGGTATGACGGGGGCACTGGCAGTAGCCGGTATTACACAGGTAGTGCTTGAACGTCGCATCGGTATGGATTTTATCGCTGTACAGAAGGAAATTGAAGTTCATTTTTTAGGCATGATATTGGCAGCGTCCTTGTTTACATTAGGGATTTCTGCTTTCGTAGTCAATTTCTTTCGATATGGCCTGCCAAACTTTGACTCTATCAAACAGGATTAATAAGCAGATCTGATTCGATTCACTCGCTGATATCAGTGATAAACAAGTTTTTTAAACTGGGCTTGACGATTGAATCAATCAAATTTATGCAGGGAAATACCACTTATTCGGCAGCGTTGAAATTGAACAGGAATTACCATGATCCGTCAAAAATCCAATGTAATACAGAGTACCGGTATGGCTAACCAGTCTGAACCGTATTATTACGAATGCGGCAACGAGTGTACCTTATTTCGCCATGCTTACGAATCCCGTTTACCATTGTTGATCAAGGGTCCGACCGGATGCGGAAAAACGCGCTTTGTTGAATACATGGCTTCTGAATTAGGTCGTTCCCTGGTAACCATCTCATGCAATGAAGATACTACAGTTTCAGACTTACTGGGAAGGCATCTGTTTATCGGTGGAGAAACCCGTTGGGTTGATGGACCGGTGACCCGGGCTGTACGCGAAGGATCTATTCTTTATTTGGATGAATTTGCCGAAGCTCGGAGTGATACTTTGGTAGCCATCCACGCCTTAAGTGATCATCGCAGATGTCTCTATCTCGACCGCACCGGAGAAGAATTACACGCTGCCGACGGATTTATGCTGGTAGTAACCTATAATCCAGGCTATCAACGTTCCTTGAAAGAGCTTAAGCCATCCACGCGACAACGTTTTGTAGCAACGACCTTCGATTATCCCGCTGAAGACAAAGAAATTGAAATTGTTTGTCATGAAAGTCAGGTTGAAAGTGCAATCAGCAAAAAATTGGTAAAATTGGTAAATCGAATTCGGGAGCTAAAAAATCTGAACTTGATGGAAGCGCCTTCAACTCGACTGATCATCGCTTCGGGACAACTGATTGCACGCGGATTTCCAGCTCGACAAGCAGCACGGGCAGCAATTTCGCAAAGTTTGTCGGATGATGATGAAGTCTTGAACGCTCTCGATCAATTGATTGATTTAAGCCTTTAACAAAGGTTCTGATGTTTGACTGGGAAGAGGGCCTTTTCACAGGTGCCAGAAATCTATACCGTTCTGTATACAGTCGCGTCAATCCCGATGTAAGCACTCAGCACCGGGTAGAATTGAAAACAATACGGCATAGTCTGTTTGTATTTTCTCATCTTATCTCCGGTAAACCCGTTAAAATTTTTGAAACCAATGAATTTGTGCTTTGTCAAGGTCAGAAAATATGCCTTCCGGAAAGCATCCAATGGTATAATGACAAAAACCTCAATTCGAAACTGTATTACTTTAAAACCGGATTAGCTGCCTGGGTAATCTCCCAAGCTTCCGTCATACAAAAAAGGAAGATCAATGTACAAATATTGAATCAGTTTTTTATGGAATATCCCGGTTTCAGAGACCACTTCACTGAACTAGATAAGAATTTTTTTCCGCAGACAAATAATAATCACATCAAAACTTCTAGAAAGAAGAAACTGGAAACGCAAAATTTTCAGCTTCTCGACTGGATAGGTGACCAAGTTCCCGGTAAACGGGATGATGATATACTAAAAGTATCCCTACCCGATTTAGAGCAGCAAGAAGGACTAACAAAACAAGAAGTAAAGGGAAAGGGACAGCTTGATGTCGAAAGACTAGAAGAATCTTCCGATGCAAAAAAAGAGATGCCCTTTCATTCTTTTGAGAAAGTGGAAACCATTGACGAGTATGAGGGTGTAGACAGGACCAGTGAAAATGACAACGATTTAAAAGATAATGAAGAAGCCCTCAAAGAGCTTAATCTTAAACATGTAATCCGCACAAAAGAGCAAACAAGCTCGATATACAATGCAGAACTTTCGCTAAATGGCACCACACTTGAAATTAATAGTGGTTCTTCTGGTGGTATTCCTTATCCGGAGTGGAATTTCAAAAAAAAGTGCTATCGAGAAAATTGGTGCTGTGTAAAACCAGGAATTGTTCAGGCCAATGATTCAGGTCGAGCCTGGGCCCTTTCAGCACCCCAGTTATATCGCGCTCAAGTTCACCGAATCAAACGAAAGCTGTTAAACATTCAATCGCAGATACAGCGTAGAAAGTCACAGTCCGACGGCGAGGAATTCGATATGGAAGCCTTGTTGGACGCACAACTCGACATTCTAAATGGAAAAAGTCCCACCGAAAATATTTACGAGAATAAAACCCATAGCCCGCTTGACGCTCATTTACACTTTATTCTGGACGTATCCTTCTCATCTGAAGGATATATTAATGGTGAAATGATTCTC
>JBBQAD010000455.1:0-3060 GCA_038315885.1 Fibrobacteria bacterium
GTTCGTCTAGAATAACAATACGAGGATTCCTCAAAAATACCCGAGCCAAACCAATGCGCTGTCGTTGTCCACCTGAAAGCATTAAACCTCGTTCGCCGGCGTGGGTCTCATAGCCACTGGGAAGCGAAGTAATAAAATCATGGATTTCAGCTTTTCTACAGGCCTCATAGACTTCTTCTGGACTGGCCTCCATTCTTGAGAAATGAATATTGTCAAATATCGATGTATTGAAAAGAAAGGTTTCCTGACTCATGACGGCAATTTGAGACCGTAATTTCGGTAATGAAACAGTGGATAACTCCAAGTCATCATAGAGCACTCGGCCATTGGTGATGGGATATAGACCCAGCAATATGTTTACAATCGTGCTCTTGCCTGAACCAGACTCCCCGACGAGGGCCACCTTTTCACCGGGAAGAATTTCCAAACTAATTTCACTTAACTGGCGCTGCCCAATGCGGGTTTCATAGGAGAAATCCACGGCATCCATACGAATCCGACCTTGTAACTCAAACTCAGTATGTTGGGGATTGGGATTCTCCACCTCGGTATTTTCCAATACCTCATGAATAGCAGCAACCGAAGGCGACGCAGCAACAATTTGGTCAAAGGACTGAAACAGCGCATGAACATTGCCCAAAAATTGTCCCACCAAGGCGACAAACGCAACCATATCTCCCAAAGTCAAATCGGAGCTTCTGCTCATCATCCAACCTCCGACAATCCAGAGCAGTACGGGCATCACATCGCTAAAAAACTGGATGATCATCTGGAAAATGCGCATCGACATTGTATAATTGATGTCTACATCGCGCATGACATCGACATCGCCCAAAATCCGTTTACCGTGAATATTTTCTGTCGCGAAAACCCGAATTTGCCGGATTCCCGAAACATAATCCACCATACGGGCATTCAATTGCTCAACTGTATTGCGCAAACGATAGGACTTGCGAATGATGTAATTACGAAAAAGACGTTGTGTCAGAGGAATAGTAGGAACATAAACCAGGGTAAATAGCGCCAAGGTCCAATTGATAGAGCCTAAAAATGGAATTGCTATAATGAGACCAAAGAAAGCTTGCACTAAGCCGGTCATCATCCAATCAAAAAAACCTTGCAGCCTGTCTGTATCCATCAATACTTTTGCAGAGGTCGCTCCAGTGCCTCTCTGATCGAAAAACTTAATCTGTAACACCTGTAATTTTTGAATAATGGCTGCGCGAATTCTGGCTACCAGCGTTTTAACGAGAATAATGCGACCCCGGGCAGCAGCCAGGGTGAAAAAACTGTGAACCAAGAACACAAGAATCCACACCCCTAAATAGGCGAACAACATTTTGGGCTGTTTTGAGGGAATAAGCGTATTGATCAGGTACTTTAGCGAGTAGGCCATAGCCAAGTAAGTCGCCATCTGCATGGCGGCAAAAAAGAGAAACCAGATATACACACTTCGGTAATCTTTGACAAATCGCATCAGGCTGAACAGCTTGCGAATGTGAAAGACGGGTTTAGCTTCACCCGGAAGCGGACCAGCGTATTTAGCAGGGTTCATCGAACTTTTCATATTTATTCCAAGTGAGCTAATAGTACTACTCGGGCCTGCGTCTTGCCATTGTTTATCCGGCCAGCTCTTGTACAATCTAGCCATGTACTTGGTCTAATTGAAGCGCCGCTTAGAATATAAAACTTCCAATTTTAATTGATTAGGCTTTGTCGAACAAAGACCCCTTTAGCTTTTACCATATCTCAGAGTTTAGGCTCGTGGGCATGTCGGGATTAAGCCCACACCGGTCTTTTTTCTCTAAACTCTTGGAATTTGTCTTTTCCAAGGTCTGCCAGGCATTTATAATCAGTTCATGCAGTTTAATTCTCGATCCCTCGCTTCCAAAATGGTAGCAGGAACAACCCTCTCACTTGTTTTGCTTTTTTTACTCCTACTAATTGGTGTGGTGAGCATCAGTATCATCTCGAGCCAGAAAAATTTAAGTAATACTGAGTTTCGAATTCGCAGCGACTTGGAATCTAAGGGTAAAATCCTGGTTGCCAACAATCGAATTGCGCTTTCTGGAATGGTTGAAGACAATGCAATTTCTGCGATTCAGGATTTAGTTTCAGCCACTGTAATAGAATCTAAAAATGAAATTATTTATGGCATTTTTATGGATGCTCAGCTGCGTCCCTGGGCCTATAGTGATTCACTGCAAAAAGATGGTAAACCCAAAAATCCTGAGCCGCTAAATGATACGCTTAGCCTTTGGGCATCCGGTCTTGAGAAAGCCTCGAGCCGTAAAGCCCTTATCGCTAATCTCGATTATCAAGAAGTGGTAGAATTTGCAGCACCTGTTCACTTTGATGGAGATAGAGTTGGCACAATACGCTATGGACTCTCTATCACAACCATGCAGCAGGCTCTAGCCGAAGCCCGGCAATCTTCTAAAAAATCGTTGGGTATCTTAATCGGATTTTTAATTCTTCTAGCTGTGGCGGCTATTTTTATTGGGTTTATCACTGCAAAATTTCAAGCGAGAAAAATAACCAGACCTATTTCCAACCTGGTTCAATCTGCAGGAGAAATTTCCCAAGGACGCTACGATTTAGAAGTCATCCCGGAAAGCGGCGATGAAATTGGAGAATTAGCCCTGGCCTTTGATGCTATGCGACTAACAGTCCAAAAATACACCAGCCAATTAGAAAATATGGTTGATGAAAAGATGCGTCAGGTTCGTGATATACTCGATAGTATAGATCAAGGCCTGTTAACTTTTAACCCCGATTTAAGTATCAACCCAGAATGGTCATATACAGCTAAAAGGTTATTGCAACTTAATACTCAAGATAGGTCTAACCTGATTAATGTATTTCAATTAGACGAATTAGAGAAAGAATCTTTTCAGAAATGGGTTGAACTAGCTCAAAAAAGATATACAAGCATGCGTTGGGAGAAAATCGCCCACCTTGCCCCTTTAAAAGAACGTGAGATAGTATCCGAAGGGCTAACAAAACAATTACACCTGGACTATGAACCCGTTCTGGATAGTGGTGGAAAATTAAAATGTA
>JBBQAD010000148.1:0-8215 GCA_038315885.1 Fibrobacteria bacterium
CGATTTCGGTACACGGGACCTTGCCAAGAACATACTTCGCAGATCGGTCGCTTCCCGGGTACCCGCCCAGCAACCAGGCCTGTCCTGTGGACCGTGCACCCAGTGCGTAAAGTGTGCCCGGCGAATGACCCGTCATATCGATCATGGGAGTCCCGGGTTTGAAACCCGCATCCTCTGCCACTTGCGTGATTTCGTTCACGTATCGGCCATACGCCGGCGACAGCAGCAGTTGCGCCTTCGACGCTCCGATAACCACCGGCACAACTGCCGCCTGCAAGGCCTCTGGTTGCCGGTACGGGTGCGACAGCGCTCCTTGTAACAACACCACCGACAGCCACTGGGAGACCACGGCCACCGGTAGAAGCACCCGCCAAGTCAGAAAAGCCGGCATTGCAGCCATTAGCAAGGCCATGCCGCCAAACAGCCAGAATAGACCCGCACTTTGACCTGTCTGCCAATAGTTGTTACCGGTTCCGAAAGCGTAAACATGTGGCAATGTCACCAACAAGCCGACCAGACTCAAATGCCTGCGCGAGAAGCGACCCTGCCAGCGAGTCCGCCACATCAGTAACGCGGCAATCGATGCGCCGGCGGCAGGCGCAAACATCAACACACCTTGGTATCGCCCGCTTCCGATATCCAACGTGACCCAGCCCAGGACCAGGAACAACGAGCTCAGCGCCAGAGCGCTAATCAACCATATGGCTCCGTTGCGGGCCTTGAGTGCACGCGCGTCCCATGGATCGACGCCGACCGCGTACACCACACTCGCCGTGAGAAGCAAAAAAACCAGCGTCTCGCGGCCTTGCAGCCAAAACCCGTCGAGGCGGAACAATCGCCAAAGGGGTTGCTCCACCCCCAACAACCGGCTCAACTCTACCGACGCTGAGAGTCGCCCGATGAAACCCGCAATTGAGCCATCGATCCACCACGCCGTAACGCCGAGCAACCCGACCGACGTGGCGGCGGCCAGAAGCAGGGAGCCAACCCGCAATTTCCCTGACCCCCAGATATATAGCAGGGCAACCACTGCAATCGCCCCGCCGGTCGAAGGTTTGGCCATAAAAGCCAACCAACCTCCAGCGCCCACGATCATCGCGCCGGCGGCTGTGAGCATGCTGAGGCGACGCTCCATCAGCAGCAGGCCGGTTGCCGCAACCAGCAAGGACTGCAACGCCAGAGTGTTGTAGCTGGGCGTCGGCAGCCACATTTTGAGGAGATCGGGGTAGGCCGACGCGAACACGACACCCAGCGCCAGCATCGGCCATGATCGCCATGCATTCGCCGGCCAGTCGCCAGCAATGGTCGCACGAAAAAAAACGATGACAAAAATCCAGGCAAGACCCGCCGTGATCAGGATATTGGCCTGCCGCAATTTCGCAACGTCCTCCCCCAACCAGGCATACAAGGGGTGATAAAAGAAGCCGAATTGCGTGATTGATTCGGCGTAGGCCCACGGATTGGCAATCCAGACCAGGTAATAACCTTCATCAGTGAAGTCAATTCCCTGGTGCGCCGACGCCAGCATCAACTGCAAACGCCCAATTGCCACCAATAGCGCGAGTAACAACACGGCCGTTCCGCCGTGACGCGCACTTGCGCGCCAAATCGACGCCGTCACGCCGCCAACAGGTTGCGCCGATCCAGGCCCGAGACTCCTATTCGGACCGCAACAAGCAGTTCAGGGAAATTCATCCCTAGAAGTGTATCCCCCGCATCATCTGCTGCATCGCCACCGCCTCCGCCGACAACTGCTGGGTGACTTTCAGCCAAATGAATATGTTGACACTGTTTCAGGAAAGAATCGCGGCCCAAATATTCAGGGTTGGAATGCCTGCTATTTTGGAGCCATGCTGGAACTTGTCACAATCCTGAAGGGCGGAAAATCAATATCCCCTTCCTTTTAGGGTGAAGTTGAAACTCCGCTTTCAATGCCTGCGTTATAAAAAACTTGTATCAGGTAAGGTGTGAGAAGGTTTGCAAACCCGCATTCGGCCGGTAACTCCAAGGCCAATCCTCTGGCACTCTCTTATTGGAGTATTACAATGAGATATTCCACAACATGCCGGTCATATAGAGGGGAAGACTCAAGATTTTTATCTCGTTATTTTTGGCATTTTGGGGCTTCCCTCCATAAAGCCTGATGCCTCGCGGCGAATGGGGATGTGATGCCAAAAACAAGTGCATGCTTTTAAGACTTCCTATGGCACCCGATTTGACTTCTATTGGAAGCACTCGGGAACCCGATGCTATTAAATAGTCAACTTCAGCTTGGCTATTAAGGCTCTCCCTAGACCAGAAATACAGTTCGCATTCTCGATCCGCGCGCGAACATGTTAACAGTTCCTGCGCAACAAATTGTTCGGCAATGGCTCCTCTGTGTATCGCTAGCAGATCAGGTTCTTGCACTAGCTCTGAATCAATCTGAAGGGCAGAATGCATCAAGCCAACATCGAGCATAACCAGTTTGCAAATCCTGGGATTTGCCTCGGTTGCGAGAGGTAGGCCCTGACCTGATGTATGCAGAATCCGTCGAATGACTCCTGCTTTCTCTAGGGCATCTACAGCGGGACGAATTACTGAAGAACGTAACTCTTGATCAACATGGCTGTATTTGAAACGATTCCCAATCAATCCCGGAGCTTTTAGAAACAAAGTTTCCGCTAAAGAAGCATTGATTCGAGGGGCATATTTGTAAAAGTCCTGTCGATAAGTCTGAAGTATGCTACGATGTACCCGCCGTACTGACTCTCCATCTTGATGCTTTGTCATGGCTTCTACTGCCTGAGGCATCCCCCCGCAGAACAAATAGTCACGCAACTCACGTTGCGCTTTTTCATGAACCACTTCTGAAAAATCCTGCTCCCAGTTTGGGTGGGCGATCCATCTCGCCAACTCCGAATTGCCTTTCGCAATCAAATATTCACCGAATCCCATCGGGTAAAGCCAAGCACTTTCGACTCGGCCTACAGGCATGGAGAATCGTTCTTGTTCAAATGCAAATTCCAACAAGGAGCCTGTACCAATCACTGCTTGCTTAGGCATTTTTTCATAAAAATATCGTAGTGATACGATTGCTTGCGGACATTCCTGAATTTCATCAAAGAAGAGTATGCTATTCCCCTCCTCGGCTTTGGGGAGACCGAGGAGCCAAAGTTTACCTGGCTGCCTTATTAATTTGCTACCACCAGAACACGAATGCTATGGACTTTTTACCAGGTCGTGCCAACTAGATGACAGTAGGAGTTAAACAAGGTATCGGGTAAAAACAACTTCAGGTACTCGAATGTGGTTATTGAAACGGAACTTATTTTTTTGACGGTGTCGTTTTAAATAAATCTGCTGTGACTTGATTAGAACATTTTTTATTTTTTTCAATATCAGTAAGATTTTGTAAGGTGGTCTTTGCGATACTCTCTAATGCATCACTCGTGAAAAAAGCTTGGTGTCCAGTTATTAAAACATTTGGAAAAGTCAATAAACGAGCGAATATATCATCCTCAAGAATCTTATCCGAAGTATCTTCAAAGAATAAATCGGCTTCTTCTTCATAAACATCTAATCCTAAGTATCCAATTTTTCCTGATTTTAAATTTTTTATAACAGAAGCTGTATCGATCAATGCGCCTCTACTCGTATTAATCACCATCACACCATTTCGCATTTTGGCGATAGCTGGCTCATCTATTAAGTGATGAGTCTCAGGAGTCAATGGGCAATGCAGGCTGATGATATCTGCCCTCATTAACAGATTATCTAGATCGGTGTACTCAATGCCATTCTTAATACATTCTTCATTAGGGCAAAGATCGTGAGCTAAAACTGTACATCCAAAACCTTGCATAATTTTGCAAAATATGGATCCAATTTTTCCTGTTCCTATCACACCTACGGTTTTTGTATTCAGATTGAATCCCAAAAGACCTTCCAACAAAAAATTACCCTCTCGCACTCGATTATAGGCGCGATAGATTTTTCTGTTTAAGCCTAAAATTAATGTAACTGCATGTTCGGCTACTCCATGTGGTGAGTATTCGGGAACCCTCACTACAGTAATATTAAGTGAAGCTGCCGCATGAAGATCGACGTTATTAAAACCGGCACAACGCAGTGCTATAGTCTTGATTCCAATGTCTAACAAGTTTTGCAGACATTTTTTATCAAGTACATCATTTACAAAAACACAGACGGCATCGAATCCTCTCGCAAGGGTCGCCGTTAAACTGTTCAAATGAGGGTCAAGAAAAACCAGCTCATGATTGAAGGTTTTATTTTCTTGTGCAAGATATTTCCTGTCATATGATTTGGATCCAAATACCGCTACTTTCATGTATCATCCTTTGTATCTGTCCCTGCTCCGGTATATGTAGGTAAAAAAGCAGTAATAAACGTTCAAAATTGCACAAAAAGGAGTATTAAATTTAATGTGCTTGGGTTAGGCTAACAGTATGCTGGTTTTTTATTGAATAAAGCCAGGAAATTGTAATTCTAAAATAGGTGAGAGAAGGGGAGAAAAGATGAAAGGGGAGAATTACATGTTAAGAATGGCAACATATAGGGATCAAATTTTCGGATTTATGTTCCTAGCTATTGTTCTAGTGACAGGGCCTTTTGCTGCGTTGCCCAAAATTCCCATTGGCATGAATATACCCTCCTTGACCTATTACGGCCAGGCCTTGATTTTTCAAGATCTCCTCACGACGGGAAGTGAGTGGATTACCTTCAACGCAACTGGTGCTTCTCCTTGGAACACGGAACTAGTCGACAAGCTTGCTAAAGACGCTGCGGGCTACCCACTGGAGATCCCCGCTAACATTAATGGGGCTGCTCCCCAAGCCGTACGCAGCCTTGTTAACAATTACTATCCTGCGGGACGCTATGTATTTCTCTATGAAGGGTCTGGAGAAATAACCTTTTCAGGTGTAACAGTACTAGAATCTGTTCCTGGTCGAATGGTGGTCAAAACCAGTGGAGATGGAAACTTCTTCTGGTATACAATTGTGCGCTCCGAAAAAAACGATCACCTTCGCAATATGCGTCTAATTCCAGAAGCCCTTGAAAAAACCCATAAGCGAGATGATCCCTATCCTCTGTTCTTAGAAGGGTTGAAACCCTTCCACGCACTGCGATTTATGGATTGGATGTTAAACCAATAACTCAACACAAAGCGCCTGGACAGATAGGCAGTCTCCTGTGTATTACACTCAGTCGGCTGACAGGGGAATCGCAATAGAATATGCTATCGACCTTGCGAACACTTTGAAAACCGACGCCTGGTTCTGCATGCCGCATAAGGCCAGCGATGAATACATTCGCGAATTCGCCAAAATGGTAAAAGAGCGTCTCGATCCCTCGCTTAAATCCTATGTGGAATACTCCAATGAGATCTGGAATTGGAGTTTTGGGCAGGCAGCTTAAATGTTAAACAATGCTACTGATCATCCAAATGCATATGTCACTAAAAACCTTGCCACTATTAACCCCGAGAAAGCTGATCATCCCGAAAAAGATGCGTATATGATTCAACGCACGATGGGAATTTGGAGTGAAGTTTTTACGGGTATTGACCAAAAACGCATTGTGAGAGTCGCCGCCGTTCAGCATGCATGGTATGATAACACCCGCCGTACTGACTCTCCATCTTGATGCTTTGTCATGGCTTCTACTGCCTGAGGCATCCCCCCGCAGAACAAATAGTCACGCAACTCACGCTGTGCTTTTTCATGTACCGCTTCTGAAAAATCCTGCTCCCAGTTTGGGCGGGCAATCCATTTCGCCAACTCTGAATTTCCTTTCGCAATCAAATATTCTCCGAAACCCATCGGGTAAAGCCAAGCACTTTCAACTCGGCCTACTGGCATGGAGAATCGTTCTTGTTTAATTGCAAATTCCAACAGAGAACCTGTACCAATCGCTGCTTGCTAGGGCATTTTTTCATAAAAATATCGTAGTGATACGATTGCTTGTGGACATTCCTGAATTTCATCAAAGAAGAGTATGCTGTTTCCCTCTTCGGCTTTGGGAAGGCCCAGTAACCATAATGATTGAATGATTTACGAAGGGTCGAGACTGTCAAAGGCTCGTTTGAATTCAGGCGGGAGCTCGAAATTCACTTCCACCAATTAATTGGAAAGGCTTTTAGCCAGTTCACGTACAGCCCAGGTTTTACCGACCTGACGAGCACCCCTCAGCAATAAAGGCTTCCGATCCGATCGACCCCACTATTGCTGTAAAAGCCCCTGAATTTGCCTATCCGTATTCTTAATAATTCATCATTTTTTGAAAACAAAATGGCGAATTTATAGGTCTTGTGGCCAAGTTCTCTTGATGGTGTCTTGAGAAAAACGGTGGAAGATTTTTAGCAGGACTTTTCAAAGGTCCGTAATACAATAACTAGAGACATCGAAAACCCCTTGTCTGCATTGCCTAGGTTTGGAGTCCACTCAGAGAGGCGATTAGAGCTTTACAGTTTTCCAGCCGCCACGCGAGAAAAGCCATAAAGTAAACAGTCCTACGGATGTTTCAGAGATAAATACACTCCAGAAAACTCCTGAATAACCCCAATTGAAATACAGGGCCAAGAGATAAGCAAGGGGAATCTGAATCATCCAGAAAAACACCAGATTGATAAGCGTGGGGGTGCGAGTATCGCCGGCTCCATTGAAGGCCTGTACAGAGACCATCCACCAACCATAAACAAGAAAAGAATAAGAGAGAATACGCAGCCACTCTGAACCGATTCGAATTACATTGGCGTCGTCGGTAAAGATTCTCATTAAAGATTCATTGAAGATAAAGTATACAATGGAAATAATCACTAGAAAATAAGTGTTATACATTCCAATTTTCCAAACAGACGATTCGGCTCTTTCTGGCGCTTTGGCTCCCAAGTTTTGACCTACTAAAGTTGCCGCCGCATTCGATAAGCCCCATGCCGGCATTAGTGAGAACATCATAATGCGAATGGCGATGGTAGCTCCCGCTACAGCCTCACTGCCAACATTGGCCAAGATGCGCATTAAAAAAATCCAGGATGTCATGGCAACAATCATTTGCCCAACACCGCCTAAGGAGGTTTTAAAGACCTGGTTAACGGTGTTCCAGTGGAAGCGTAAGTGCGATACAGTTACACGTAACTTTTGAGAACCGTGAAATAAGACCCACAGCTGAACTAGAACACCTGTGCCGCGACCGATATTGGTTGCAATGGCAGCCCCTTCAATGCCCATTTTTGGAATCGGTCCCCAACCGTAAATGAGTAGGGGGTCCAGTACGATGTTAACCGCATTCGAAATCCAAAGAACCCGCATGGCGGTGGCGGCATCCCCTGCACCTCGAAAAATGGCGTTAATAACAAAAAGAAGTACGATGACAACATTTCCTCCTAACATCCATTGAGTGTAACGGTAGCCCTCCTGCATGGCCCATGAATCAGCGCCCATTAATCCCAAAAGCTCTTTGGAGAAAAACAGACCGGCTATTGCAAAGGGAAGAGAAGCAATAATTGACAGAAAAATCGATTGGATAGCTGTATTAACTGCCTCGGCAGAATTATTCTCACCGATGCGTCTGGCAATAATAGCAGTGACTGCCATGGAAAGACCCATCGCAACGGAATAGACTATGAAGAGAAAGGTCTCAGTTAAGCCCACAGATGCTACAGCAGAGGGGCCAAGAGTTCCAATAAAGAAAATATCGACTACTGCAAAAGTCGATTCCATCACCAGCTCAAGCATCATGGGTACTGCAAGTAAGAGAATGGCACGTTTTAAACTGATACGGGTATAGTCGGCATCTGTACCTCGAATCGAGTTCCATAACTCTTGCCAGAGAGAAAATTGTCGATTGTGATTCTTTTCAATTGGTTGATTGATGACTTGATTTTCATCTGGTTCTGAACTGGAACTCTGCTCGCTTTGTGCCATTTTACCCTACTTTCCTGGGACGCTAAAGCCTCTGCATACGGGGCTTAGTCCAAGCAGCAATTCGCTTAAAATTTTTAAAAACTTTAAAAAAGTAGTATTCTGTTCAGTATTCTGCTTTTGAACGGCAGTTTAATGATCTCAGAATAAAAAATCTACAGTCTACCCAATTCTATGGACAGAATAAAAGTCATGTCAAGTTAGATTCAAGTCAAAAACCCATATCAGATTTTTGAATGTCTTAACTTCGCTTACATTGGGACACCAAAATAAATTATCTCGATCAACCAATC
>JBBQAD010000292.1:0-5206 GCA_038315885.1 Fibrobacteria bacterium
ATGATTTTACGATTTGTCTTGCCCGCAAAAAATCTCCAGATTAATTCACCAGAAACGGCATTCAAGCAATACATATAGCCGTCCGCTGATCCGAAAACACACAAACCTCCGTAAATCGTGGGAGGGCCATCGACGCGGCCACCGGCGCTAAAGCGCCATAACTCCGACCCATTTCCTGCATCCAATGACACAATCTCATGCGTGTGAGTAACAGATACATATACGCGACCACCCGAAACCGTTGGAGGGGTCAAGAAACCGGAATAAGGTTTGCTGTTATCAAAATCTTCCCAAGATGAACCGCCTTTATCCGCTTTCGAAATTTTAACCGACCATTTTTTGTTCAGTTCGGCCTTCAATGGAATCTCTGTATATCGGTCTCGACGTGGGCTAGACATAAACATTGGCCATTCATTATCGGCCGGCCATTTTGTATCACTTGAAATCTTGGCAGGTGCTGCAGCATAGCTTTCCAATCTCAAATTATCGGCTAAAGGTTGTTCAGGTGCCTGATATTTGAAGGCTGCATATCCATGAAACATTTTATAACAGCTGCATCCACTGGGAGGTGCGTATACCATTCCATTGGCTGGGTGCACGGAGGAGCCGCATCCAGCACGTGAGAAAGTCGTTTTTGAAAGGCTCATGTCTTTATCCAGGAAATACATTCCATTTACTAGTAAATGCGTATCAGTAGCCACATTGCGTTTACAGGCTCCATGGACTCCGGATACATCTGCTTCGGTTTTCGATGCGCCATTATCCAGGTCATACGACACCATTCCCTTGGCATTACTGCTGGTCACATAGACCCGATTACCCAGAAATAGAGGTGTTCCGACACTTGCCATAGCAGGGTAGCCTTTTTTCCATATTTCCTTTCCATTTGTAGGATCGATCACTGCAGTATGGCCATTGGTAGAGCCGCAGCATTTGTACTCACCGCGAAACTCAACAAGTTTACCTTGATAGTAATGCAAGCCTGCCAAGCTTGAGCCAGAGGCGGAGCTGCTCCATTTTTGCGCTCCCGTACTGAGATCATAATTGATTCTGTTTTTGGCTCCATGATTTTGGTTGCGAGTATAACCACTTTCTTCATAGGAACCTTGAATGGCATACACGTTGTTTTGAGATATACAAGCATAGGGGTAGGGTCCGTCGGTTTTTTTCCAGAGCAGGTTTCCGGTTTTTGCATCATGGACGCTTAAGGTTTTATTATAGGCCTGTAACACCTTTCCATCTGAATATAACACTAGGGCAAACTCTAAATTGCAGGCATTGCGTTCCAATATCGGTCCGCCTTCAAAATATCGGAGTATTTTTCCATTCTCGAGATCGACCGCCGCCAATGGTTTTCCATCAGCCACGTAGGTAAACAGCATGTTATCACCCAAACATAAAGCGCGGCCACGGGCGTCGTAATCATTGTCACCCTTCATTTTTGGCAGGGTCTTTAATTTCCAAAGCAGACGACCATTATAGGCATTCCGGCATTTCATCCATAAATGCCCCTCTTTATCCACTGCCGAACCTTCTACCCCAATATGTTTATCATGCCAGGTGCGTGAACCCGAACCTTGATTTAAGGTAAAACCATTGTCTCTATCGGGATAGTCCGCTATCCATTGCAGGGAATTAGGGACGCCAATTGTTTTATCACTTATGTGCATGTTACACTCTGCGCCTCCTTCAAACATATTGAAATCGCCATACTCAGCAGGTTGAGCCTTGGGATAGGCCTTCCAGGAGCCTCCTTTTTTCATATAGGCCGCTCCTTCGGGAGCAACAATACGCATCACTTCTGCTTCTGTAACACCTGACCCAATCCCATCCAGGTCTACAACCACCAAGTTGGGAAGATTGTCTGAAAAGGGCAGTGAGTTTATAGAACTATAGTGGTCGACAGTAACAACACCCTGCAGATTTCGCGACGCAACAGTTCTGATGGCGGTTTCACGGTCACTTCGATTAAGTGCCATGCCATAAACAACCATTTTTCCGCCATTGGCGAGATCCGATTCCAAGGTCCCATTTGTTGTTCCAATGCGAACACAAAGTCCTTGGGTTTCGCCTGTGGCGGAGAAAATCTCCTGTGCAGTCTGGGCATGAACGAGCCCTAAAAGCGGAAATAAAATGGATAAAAACGCGATCCTCGCAGAAATAGAACTCAAAACCTACCCCCAAGCAGTTATAGATGCGAGCTAATCTAAAGTCTTTTTGCTTGGCTAGCTTTCAATAATTCTGAAGAAAGTGATTAAAATGCCGAAGTTTGTCACAAAATCACAGCCAATCAAAAAACTTCCATAGGAAACAAGGTTATTCTGATTTCGAAGCCGCAAGTGGGGTATCAATTCTGATAAAATCAAATCATTTACAAGAACAAAATCTTCATCAATTAATCGTTCAAGAAAATCGGAACCCTTTCCGTTTTTGAAATAGTCGTTCCAGATCGAGGAATCTACTAGTACATTCAATTGCGATTCCGAAGCGTATCCAGATTGATATCTAAATTTATTTTACCACGGTACAGCCGCTTTTGTTGATCCTTTTGAAATTTTTAATGCTTCGCTTAACAAAGAGGCCGGGAGGTCAAGGGTGGTTCTCAAATTCGACTCCTTATATGCATAAAATGCAAATATTATGCATATGGAATACTCCTATTTTGGTCTTTTATCACGGTAGAAATTCAGAGTTTTTTGACCATTCATGGGTATTATCAGTAACTAGGACTTTCCCCGCTGGTCTAAAAAGTCCCAGCTACTATATTCCTGTCGTCACACAACCAGGAGAAAAATATGGCTTTACAATTAGGGGATATCGCACCCGACTTTCAGGCAGAAACGACCGAGGGCAAAATTTCATTGCATAAATGGATGGGAGACAGTTGGACAATTCTATTTTCCCATCCCAAAGATTACACTCCCGTCTGTACCACTGAATTGGGCACAGTAGCCAAGCTTAAGGGTGAGTTTGATACTCGTAATTGCAAAGTCATCGCAATCAGTGTTGACTCACTGCCCAGCCATCAAGGTTGGATAAAAGACATCGAAGAGACACAGTCAACCAAGATGAATTATCCCATCATCGCCGACCCCGAAAGAACGGTCGCAAATCTGTATGGAATGATCCACCCCAAGGCATTGGATAGCATGACAGTGCGTTCGGTCTTTGTAATAGGACCCGATAAAAAAATAAAACTGACCCTCACCTATCCTGCCGCAACGGGACGGAATTTTGATGAAATTCTGCGAGTGATTGATTCGTTGCAATTGACCTCAACGCATCAAGTGGCCACACCGGCCAACTGGAAACAAGGTGACGATTGTATTGTTGTCACTTCAGTCAAGACTGAAGACATTGCAGAGAAATTTGGAACTGAGCCTCGCGTCGTAAAACCCTATCTACGCTTTGTTCCTCAACCCCAAACAGAAGAAGTTACAGCTTAAGCTTCTGTATATTCAAATCCCTCTAATAGAATCCAGCGTTCAGATGCGCTGGTCATCTGCTACACAATATCAATTGATTTTTCTTTCAGATGTTTTGAAAAGTCATCCTTCGACATATCTCTGTTAACAAGGGAAAGTGTTTTCTCAGCTAATTGTTCGGGATAATCCTCTGCTACCGATTTTCCATTTAGGTAAAGAAAGGTTAGCCCCGATGCCAATGCTGTTCTTTTGTTACCATCCAAAAATGGGTGATTCCCAGCAATCGATTGAACATAAGTTGCTGCCATTTCAAATAAGTCCATTAAGTATTTACCTTCAAAGGTTGCCTGGGGAGCATATACTGATGCTTCAACTAATACCCTATCACGAATGCCCTCTAAGCCACCAGCAGTGGAAATTTCTGCTTTGTGAATATCAATTACTTCCTCTAGAGTAAGAAACTGTAACTCTTCACTCATTCTGCAAGTTTATCGAGTGATTTCCTGTGCTTTTTAGCAACAGCTTTATAAGCTTCCATTACAGATAATGGTCGAAGAAACAGTCCTGTCCCCTGGGCAGTAATTTCAAAAGAACCTTCTCCGTCAATGTTCAACAAATCCAGAATGGGCTTGTCGAGCACTATACCCTTACTATTCCCAATTTTCTGTAGTTTTTTAATCATAAGAACCTCGTAAGAACATTGTTCCTATTATTTTATCAACTTATCCTTGGTCAGTCAAGTCAGATTTTGAGTATTGCCTCAAATATTTAGCAGTATTTGCATGTAGTAAACACTGAAGTCTTAATTAGTGCTTTTCAACCGGTCTATCCAAACGCCCGTCAGCATGACGGGCAAATCGGCCCTCTGCTCTGGAGTGAACCGGTGCATCATCTTTCCAGCCCCAGCCGCCAAATTCTGTGCGTCGATAATCTTGAAAAGCCTGTTGGATTTCTTCTGATGTGTTCATTACAAAAGGACCATATTGGGCAACTGGTTCACCTATTGGCCGCCCTTGTAAGAGTAACAGTTCCGATTCTTCGGGTCCATTTACAATTTGCAGTGAATCCTCTTTGAAAGCGCCTTGCTCCCCGGAGGTCAGGGTAGGCGCTGCAGATAATTCAATGCAGGACATATTGGGAATCTTTTGATCAGCGAGCTGAATGCCGCTGCCCGAGAAGAGATACAGCGAGCGATTGACCCCTTCAGCCACAGGGGGGAGCGTCCACACAGCATTTGCATCTAATCGAATAGTCCAGATGGCAACCTGGCTATCGGCTTGGGATGCCCATGAGTGGGGTGGAGGATTAGGAGGAACTGTTTCTCCCAATGCACCTGCATGCAGTGTAACTCGAGTACGATTACCCTTGCTGTCTTTTATTTCTACCGTAGGAACTTGGTCGGCCCAATGCATTACAAAATGGGGGGTGGCCAATTTGTTTTTTTTCGGTAAGTTCAACCATATTTGAAAAAGTTCCAAGTGGTTGTCACGATCAATATTAACCATGGGAAACATTTCAGAATGTTGGATGCCACCACCAGCCGTCAGCCATTGCAAATCACCGCGGCCAAAGCGTGCCGTGGCTCCGAGTGAATCGGAATGATCGATCAAGCCTTTGCGGGTAATAGTTACAGTTTCAAAACCACGATGTGGATGCTTGGGGAATCCCGGAATCTGATGTCCGTGATACATTCGCCAGCCATCGATTCCGGCAAAGTCGCTGCCGATATTTCGACCCGATAGGGATGCCGCCGGACCCATGCTTTCGTTGCCCTTGGGGTA
>JBBQAD010000498.1:0-2117 GCA_038315885.1 Fibrobacteria bacterium
CCCAAAACCGCAAGACCTGTTCAGCCTTACTTGACAGTTAAAGAATTGGCAGCCGATGGCCGATAGAATGATATGAAACCTCAACTCCCTAATTCACTGGAAATTCAAAAGAATCGACTTTTACAGTTCTCATTTAAGCACAGCCTGCACTCCACATCTAGCCTCAGTTTAGCTTCCCGGATAAAATGCCTGCTTCCTGCTGATACCGACCCCGAGATTTTGGAAGCTGTGGACTATTTTTGCGGATGAAATGACAATTAATGGCCCGTGGTTTTCAACAGGCGACTTTGATCAAAATACCTGCACATATGTATACTTAGTGGATGGCTGATACACATATTCGCATCCGTGGTGCTCGCACTCATAATCTCAAAAACATCGACCTCGACCTCCCCAAGAATTCTCTAACCGTATTAACCGGGTTATCCGGTTCAGGAAAATCTTCTTTGGCATTCGACACGATTTATGCCGAGGGTCAGCGGCGTTACGTGGAATCGCTTTCTTCTTACGCTCGGCAATTCTTGGGTCTCATGGAAAAACCCGATGTCGATCACATTGATGGCTTATCTCCTGCCATCTCGATCGATCAGAAAAGTGCGGGCCATAATCCGCGATCCACTGTGGGAACTGTTACAGAGGTCTTCGATTATTTGCGTCTGCTTTTTGCTCGGGCCGGACATCCGCGTAGCCCCAGCTCGGGAAAACTATTGCGAAGTCAAACGGTACAAGAAATTGTCGATTCGGTAGCCGCTTTAGCAACAGTGAGAAGCAGTGAATCTCTCAAGGTAATGCTGCTGGCTCCTGTGGTGAAAGACAGAAAAGGCACATACGAAGAACTGTTTGGACGCTATCTCTCCATGGGCTTTGTAAGGGCTCGTGTCAATGGCGAAATTTTCAATCTAGAAGAAAAAATAAAGTTGGATCGATATGCAAAGCACAGCATTGATATAGTCGTCGATCGTCTGGTTGTTCGTAAAGACTCTGCCTCAGATTCGGAGTTTCTCAAACGTCTCACCGATTCGGTTGAAACTTGTCTGCGCTTGGGTGAGCAAGAGTTATTGGTACACTTAGTCGATGCTAAAGAAGATCTTTTCTATTCCGAGAAATTGGTAGACCCTTCCACTGGTGAATCTTTTCCAGAGGTGGAGCCGCATAGTTTTTCCTTTAATTCTCCCCACGGGGCCTGTCCGACCTGCCATGGTTTGGGCATGGTTCGCGAAATCAATCCCGACCTGATTTTAGATATGGAACTTTCGGTCTCAGAAGGTGCAATAGTGCCTTGGGCGCGCATGGCAGAAAAGGGTGACTCTTGGTACATGCAAATTTTGGCCAATGTTGCCAAAGCCGAAGGCTTTTCCCTCAATACACCTCTCAACAAATTGAATAAAAAATTTCTCACTGTGTTACTCAATGGAACCGGTGACAAAAAGTACAAGGTAAAATTTGAGCGCTCCGGGGGTGGAAAAGGCGAATGGGATGCCAAATTCGAAGGAATTGTACCCAACTTGACAAGGCGTTATGAACAAACTGATTCTGATTCTGTTCGCCATGAAATAGAAGAATACATGGAAGAGCGCTCTTGCGAAGCGTGCAAGGGTTTACGGCTTAAGCGACCCTCTTTGATGGTTACACTGGGTGGACTCAATATTATTGATGTATGCAGAATGAGCATTGCTGAAGCAGTCGAATGGAATGAAACACTGGAAAGCGGCAAGCGATTTAAGCCGATGGACTCCCTCGCCGTGCAGCTTCTAGGACTTCCGAAAATCAATCCGCATGATGACGGCTTGGGTAAAAAAGAGCAGGAAATAGCCAAACAGGTCTTTAAAGAAATTAAAGCTCGACTGGGATTCTTATGTAGCGTTGGCTTAGGCTATCTCTCCTTAGATCGTTCGGCTCGTTCACTCTCTGGAGGTGAATCACAGCGCATCCGGTTAGCCTCACAAATCGGTACCGGACTATCGGGAGTGTTATATGTATTGGACGAGCCCAGTATCGGTTTACACCAACGCGACAACGATAGGCTATTGGCCACCTTGCGCAACTTGCGCGATTTAGGAAATACGGTACTGGTGGTTGAACATGATTCCGATACAATAGAGAGTGCCGATTGGGTG
>JBBQAD010000188.1:0-7037 GCA_038315885.1 Fibrobacteria bacterium
ATAGAACAGCACTTGCAGAAACTTAACGTTATTTCAAAACAGAGTCGCTTTCAACAGCTTCGCAATGATCAATTCGAGTACCTTTCTGAATGGTATCATTCCGCGTTGAGGTCACTTTTGCCCGTTACCTACTATAAAGAAGATTATGCAGGCATGGCGAAGCGTTTAGACCCTGAAATCTCAGCGCTTGAAGCTAAAGAATCCGTACAACTCCTGATGAGACTTGGATTGTTAACCAGAAGTTCATGGGGTAAGTACCAAGTTGAAAATCTTTCCTTAACTACTGGAGACGAACTGCGATTAAGCGCATTGGCCAAGTTTCACTGCAAAACCATGGAACTCGCCAAGAGGTCCATTGAGAATCACAGCTTCGATGAAAGAGATATAAGTGGGCTTACTTTAAGTGTTTCTCCCCAAACTTTTCAAAGACTAAAGAAAGAAGTACAACAATTTCGCAAGCATCTCCTCAGCATCGCTGAACAGGATAGTGGAGAGGATCGTGTTGTTCAAATCAACTTTCACCTTTTTCCTCTGAGTAAATCAGTAACAATAAAAAATAGTGACAAAGCATGAGAAGCTCCGGTCGAAAAAAGTTTGCATCGTATTGTTTACTTTCTTTGTTACTGTCCTTTCTATTACTTCTCTCCTTCACTCTGCTATCCTGTGAATTAGCTACTGGAGGTTCCGCAGGCCGTTGTGGACCTGGAAGCGAATCTGGAAATCCGGCACAGGGCGAAAAATGTGGCAGGAACAATGGACCGGGAACAGAAACAGGTAATCCCTTTCTGCAGATCACCGTTGTCGACGCATCAGGCCATGCTGTTCCCAGCGCGAAAGTTGTGCTAATTAACTTAGTTGAAACTCTGGACTCGAATGTTCAATCGATAGTTTTAGATACAGTAGCGCTTGATTCTCTGGGACAGCATAGATTTAGACATTTAAGCAGCTCTAGCTATAGCGTCCATGCATATGATCTTTTCAGTGAACAAGTCGCGTATAAAAAATCAATACTGTATAGTAAAACAAAAAATCTGTCAGATACTCTGGTTTTAAGTGATCCGGCCCGTTTACAAGGCCTTGTTGTTCTTCGAGACTTTGAGTCAGATCTGCTTTTTGAAACGAAAGTACAGCTAAGTGTTGAAAACACTTACTTCAATTTTCTGTTGGATGCATCCAAACCATTCTCACTGAATAGCATTCCCGCTGGCACATATACACTGAGCTTTTATTATCCTCATTATATCAAACATTTTATTTCCAACCTTGATTTTCATTCTGGTAGTGTTACAAATTTAGATACAATCTTTCTTCAACGTTCGCCCTACATCGAAATAGCTCGTCCCAAAAACTTCACTTGGCATGTAAGCGCCGAATCACTTCAACTTACGTGGGATACCAGCTATGTCAGTGATTTTCTCACTTGGAGACTAGAAAAATGGAATCCAAGTTTTTCACCGCGATCCTGGCAGAGCATCCCTATCTCTATTCAAAATGGGTCAAATTCTCTACAATGGACCGATACCAGCATTTCAGGACAGGTACCACTGGGTCTTGCCTATCGCTTGCAAGCAATTGATAGCGCCGGAAATAGCAGCGCCTGGTCTGCCCTTATTCAACTTCCTACCAAAGTGTTACAGTATTACATGTTTTCCGAACAAAAATTATTGGGTCTTCCTGACTCCTTATCTGAAATTTTTATTCCAAAGCCAAAAGATACTGTTACGGTGGATAATTCCCTAAATAACAAAGGCTTTTATATTCATGTACAGCATCCAGACTTTCACTCTACTACTTCTACCGACGGGTTCAATTCGAAAAATAAGAAATTGTTACTCTCAGTTTATTCTTCTGTAGATTCTCAGGCCCTCTTCCCAACAAGTAAGAGCGAACAGCCTTGTCTGGAAGGTTTTTCAGAGATACCTAAGCCACTGTGGGAAAAGTTTGCGCTCGCGGATTCAATTTATCGAATCCCCTTGCAATGTCGACCAAAAATCACAAGCACAGAAAATTCCAACAAAACTATTGAATTAAAAAAGCTACCTGATGAAATATTCCTAGGTCTAAACCTAATCGCTCAATCCTCCGATTCCACTTTTGCCTCTGCTCTGTGGGATACACTGCCATTTTGTGGAGATACAATAACATTTGAAATTCAAAGTGCTATTACTATCACTGGCCAGGTTACTCGCGATGGTCAATGGTCCTTTCACTCAAGTAAAGCCGACGGCGGCATCGAGGTTAGCATCCCTGGAAGCCCCTGGTTAAGTCGCACTCAACATGATGGACGCTACCAATTAGTCAAAATTCCCCGACGGATTTCTCGACTGCTCTTCAATACAAATGAATTTGAAAAAAAATTACTAAGCCAGATTGTATCGATGCAAACTTTATCAGATACACTTCCCAAACAAATTCTTCGCTACTACCCATGCAAAGGACTTCCCCCGCCCCGAGAAATCACAGCCAAAATCACACCGCAAACCAGGCAGGTCGAACTGCAATGGAGAAATCTAGGCTTTAGTTCGGAATACCTCTGGGATATCGAACGATGTAGCACACAAAATTGCACGGATTCTTGGAAAAATGTGGTTAAAGGAATTTCAGAAATGCGTTACATTGATAGTATTCCAAAATTCTCGCCCAGTCAGGAACTGAGCTATCGGATAAGAACCCGTGAAAAACAGGGACAGCTTTATAGTCAATGGATGCGAATCAATGTCTGGCCTGAATGAATCTCAAAGTGTTTCGCTTAGCGCAAAAAATCAGGTTATTGTTTTTAATACCGAATTGTCTTAGGAGGCTAAACAGTAGGACGATTTTCTGATTACATCGTTTATTTTGCAAACATTGAACAGCCAAAATCAACTTTTTTTAGCTGCGAATTTTTGCAATCGGTTTTAATGATTTACAGTGACCGCAACGCACCACGCCATCGGGTCCGCGGGTCCAAGTGTGATTTCCTGTATCACATCCATTTACATTGCTTTCCTCCTTTGGTTTGGGTTGGAATAGACTTTCCAATTTTTTCTTTACCTGTAACTTGTTACCGGGTTTTTCTTGAAAACTTCGTTCAAATTCTTTGTCTCGATCGGTGTAATGGCTTGCGCCACCGCGATATCCCATTCGACGCTCCTTATTAATGGGGACTATAAACCAACTTTATAATCAATCTTCTAGGTCAATTTCAGGATGGAGAAAGTGATTACAAACAACGGTTTGCTATCAATAACACCAGAGGAACTACTCCAAAAGGAATTTTGAGCTGGTTTCGGAATTAAAAATAATCATATTGAACTCCAAAACAAGAGCGAAATTTCAGCTTAGGGACTTTAATTTGGGGGCCTTGAGGCTTTAAACAAAGCTATTCGGGTTAGGTCTGAGGAAAAAACTATTTCTCCGGAAGCCAGGCTTTGAAAGGAATACTCGCCCAAAGCTCGTTGGAAGTTTAGTTTCCTCACAAATAGGTGCTGAAATTCAGGATCGAATTTCAGTAAAATTAGCCCAGAAACTGGATTATCCACGGGAGAAATGAAATGCTGGCACCCAAGCGAATCTTAATACCAATTAATATCAATGCCCTGATTCCTGAATCATTGAACAAAGCCCTAGCCATTGCAAAACAATTTGGGGCTAGCGCCGACTTGCTCTATGTAAACGATAGCGATTCAGGCTATCGTCATCCTGCTGATTTCGAAGATACAGTGTCGCTCAAAGTCAAAGAATCCTGCGATACCGATTTATTAAACCAGTTACAAATTAAGTATGCGGTCTCTAAAGGTCATTTGGGAGATATGGTAAATGAGTACTGTCAGAAGAACAAAATCGATTTGATCATATCGACACACAGCCCGCACAACAAATTTTTCAGTAGCCTCTTTGATACTCCTGATGAACAAATTCTGGATGCTGTCCGTAATGTCCCCATGCTTATTTTGCCTGAGCCTAGTTAGCAAAACAATTCTCACAATGTAAAGTTCCCTGGCCAGGGCTTATCATTACTAATGGTTATTCCCTACTGGAATCAGTAAAGCTTGTACTTATCTTTTTATAGATGAAATACTCTACAATTCTTTCAATTGCGTTTTTTACCGTATTACCGTCCGCCGCAATTGCCGGTGCCATCGTTAACCGCAGCAATTGGAGCGTTGAATATGTCGGCTCCCTCAGTCGAAATGCCGAAATGAAAAACCCCGACGCTGTGGCATATAATCCTGGAGGAGCAGCCCTTTTTGAGCAAGGTATCCATGCAGGCATCAGCAATCAGATCGTGGTTAAGGACTATGGCTATGAATTCCCATGGGGGCCACCTAGCTATGCCAATACCCTAAAGTATTCCTCAGAGAATACAGATCTTTTTCTTCCAGGTTTCTTTGCTGCTTATCGGAGAGACAATTGGGGTATTATCGCCGATTTGGTAGTTCCCGGCGGCGGCGGTTCTTTGGAATACCCCGATGGCATCCATACCTTACAAACTTGGGTAAGTGGCGTCCGTACAAAACCAGGAGGTGCTAATTATAAAATCGAATCCTCTTTAATGTCCGCGTATATATCACCCTCGCTTGGTGCAACTTGGTCCGCGCTCGATAATCGTTTGGGATTAGCAGTAAGTGGCCGCTGGTTAACTGCTTGGAACGAAATCAGCGTAAAAAATATTTCTGGCCCTCCAGAGTTTCCCGAAAAATTGGTCGACTTTCGAGAAACCGCTCAAGGATTTGGAGCAATCTTAGGTGTGAGCTATAAAGTTAATTCGCAATGGGTACTGGCCCTTCGCTATGACAGCAATGTTCCATTAGAGTGGGAAGTTGAAAAATCAGATATAAATATGCCACCCAGCCAGCTAACAGCTGCATTAAGAGCTGACAAGCTAAAACCCAAGGGTACAAAATACGGTCACGATCTCCCTGCCTTAGGTGCTTTAGGTGTTGGCTATAATCCCATGGAACAGCTTCGCCTACAAGCCTCACTGAATATCTATTTCCAGAGTCTCGCCAATTGGACTGGAGATGAAGATAAGGTGGACGACGGCTATGAATTTGGTTTGGGTGCTGAGTATGATGTAATGGAAGAATTGACCCTGCGAGCCGGTTATTTGCATAGCCTGCAGGGCGCTGATAAGGACGATTACTTTGTTGAAAATCCCGCCATGGATACCTGGTCCGTGGCATTGGGTGGAGAATATCGTCTCATGAAAATGCTGGGTATCAATCTCGGTGTGTTACGATCACAAGCTTTTGAAGACAAGATGCAAGAACCGGTTTCAAAATTGTTTGGAATCCCTGGTAAAGAGATCACCTTTCACAAAATTTCTTGGGTTTTTGCGGCTGGTCTTAATTTCCACATGTAAACAAATTTGGGTTAATTTCACTGATACTAGAGCAAACAATCAGCATCAGTGTGACACCATTTTTCGCAATAATTTGGCTTAATTTTTGTATTGAAGGCTTCAGGCTCAAGTCAAGACTTGACTTGTAATAACAAGTCCATTCACTGCCACACTGCTCAGGACCTCCCCACCTAATCTGTCTAAAATTCCTCGCGAAAGTATGGGGTGTAAAAAAAGTCGACAGATCGCGGCTTGATTTTACAAATCTGTTTCAATTGGCTTAGAATCTAAGAGATTTACCGGATAGCTTCGGCATAGAACCTGCTAATACTACTGTAATAGAGGGGATAACATCTCTCTCAATAATTTTCTGAGTTCGCAACAGCTAGCGCCGACGTTATAGAACTAGGCGCTTTCTTTATTTCAAATACAATTGAACAAAGTTGTGCTTTGGAGCTTCAACAAGCCGCAAAGCAATCAGGATTTATGCATCCTCAACCAAACGCAAGGGCATTACAATAAAGAAGAAGTTTTTATCATCCACCTTGGGTTCAATTACAATTGCTCCTACCGGTGAATTGATTTTAAAGATTACTTCTTCACTATTGGTTAAGCGTAACACTTCGAGTAGGTAATTTGCATTGAAGCCGACATCAATTCCTTCACCATCATAAGCATTGGGAATCGCCTCTTCGGAGTCTCCGCCTAAGTCCTGGTTTTTAGCTGAAAGCACAATCTGGCTGGGCTGAAAACTGAATTTCACCTGTCGGCTTTTAGCATTGGCCATGGTCGCCACCCGACGGAGTACTGAAGCCAATTGTTCCCGCGGCACAGTAATAATGCGGCTCGACTCCTTGGGAATCACATTCTCATAATTGGGATAGGGGCCTTCAATCAGCTTGGTGTAAACACTCACCTCTTCATTAAAAAATTTGGCGTTGGCGGGGCCGATCTGGGCTTTAATAATTGCATCATCTCCACTCCCCATTCGCAGCACTTGAGCCAGCGCCTTGGGCGGCAGAATAGGGCCTCCCCCCAGTGTTACATTATTTACAGGAATCCAGGCTTTTCCCAAGCGATGGCCATCGGTGGCCACCATATGCATCTCTCCGTTTTTAACTTCCCACAAAATGCCGGTTAATGCGGCGCGAGTTGTATCAGTGGAAACGGCAAATAAAGTCTTCTCAGTTAGAAAACGTAAATCTTTAATGGCAAATTCAAGCGACTGGGCGTTTTCGACCTCTGGCAAGCCAGGGTATTCGCTGATGTCAAAGCCGGTTATGTTACATTGAAAGCCCGATTCCGATCGCAAGGTCGCCACATAGTCATCCACTGAGAAAAGCACCGGAAGCTCTGGCAATTCCTTAACTACTTCTAAAATCTTCTTGGCATTAACTACAATACCGCCCTCTTGATGGCCTTCGACTTCGATGCGCAGAGAGATGGTTAAATCCAGATCGGTTGCAGTGACCTCTAATACATTGCCTTGAAGACGAAGCAAAAAGTTTTGCAAGATCTGGAGTGTCGAACGGCTGGGGATGGCGTTAGATGCCATTTGCAGGGCATCGAGGAAGGAACTCTTCTTAACCTCGAATTTCATGTCTGCCTCAATTGGTTTTTAGTGTCATAGGACAAAAATAAGGGCCTTAAGATAGCTAAAATGACTGCACGCTCTGAGGCAAGTTAAGCCTTCGATTTTAATTAAACAATTTGA